>JAJDEH010000084.1 GCA_029259935.1 Planctomycetota bacterium | reverse complement strand
GTCATCCGAAATGTGGTAGTAGATCCACTGCATGGGGACTTTGGATACCGTGCCGCTGACGGCGACACGCAGCATCCGCTGGTCGTTGGCGGTCATGGATTGCGACGCTTCGAGAAACTGACCGAAGTGGTCTCCCAGTGCCTGGCGAATATCGTCCTGATATTTCTCCAACGCCAGCAGCTTGTTGGTATCCGAGTCGGTGAGTTTCGAGATGTTGCATTGAGCAATCAAATCGCCACGATCGACCATTCGCAGCACAATGACTTGCGGGCTGATTCCCATGACGCGCCAGCGGCGGTCATGCAGGCAGCGAAAGCCGTGCTTGGGTGAGTCGAACGTGAGCCAATTCGACTCGGGGCTTAGCTGCTCGGCGACCTTCGGAAAGGCCTCGTCATTCACGAACTCCGACTTCTTGATAGGGCGAAATTGCATCCGTAACTGGGCGAGTACCTCGAATCCTGGCACCGCATGGCCGACCGCTCGTTTTTCGCGAATGGCCATGGCGACCCACGTGATCGACTTTTGTTTCATGTCGAAATTGTATTTGGCTTTGATGTCGATCTCCGTGGCGATTCCCTCGATGGCTCCGCTAATGGATCCCGCCAATTCAACAAGCGCCAGCCCGTCCTTGACTTCCTTCAGGTGGCTCTTTACGTCCGACTTGCTGACGGCGTGCAGGTTCAGCAGTCCCTGAATCACGAGGTCGGCATGTTCCCACTCACTGCCAATCGACTGAGGATCCGTTGGCAGCAGTTGCGAAATGACCGCGCTGCTGGCTTGCACGTCGATGAGATCGAGTTCGTCGCGGGTCATGTTTCCAATGGGCGAGAGCATCGTCCAGCGGTTCTGATCGGCGTAGACCGCGACGTACCGGTGTTCGTCGGTCAACTCGGGAGTCAGCTTGTTTTCGCCGATTGCAATTTCCGCTTTCGCTTGACGGTAATAGCGGGTCGCTCGCAACGAGGTCTCGTCGGATTTCAGCGACTCGTCGTAGAACAAGTCCGCCTCGACCGATAGAGGCAGCCTGCGAACCCCCTTTCCGTCGGGGTTTATCGCCAACTTGCCTTCGACCTGGTAATTGACCTGCACCTGATGAAGGTGGTGGGGACTTTCTTTTGGCCGCAAGTCGTAAGATTCCGCCCGGACAGGTGTCCAACAAGTGGCGGGAACCACCGCGCAGGCGGCAAGCAGGATGTAAAACACGGACGGAAACACCCCTGAGGAGGTGTTTAATTTGCACGAAAGAGGTGTTTTGCGCATATTTTCCCAAGATCCTGGACTCTTTAGCGAAATATGGGGAGTCGACGGAAGAAAGTGAAAGAAGTTGGTTGCCAGCAGCAACTAACTAAAGGAACTTGACAATTGATTGATCGTCCAATGCGGATGCCCGGATACAGGAAATTCCACGCTTGTTGGGCCCAGTGGTTGGAAAATAGCCGCCAAAAGCGCGAACTTTAGTGCAACCTATTGGGACTTAAATGCGTAGAAGTTTTCATGGGAAATGACAATAATTTGGATGGTTAATTCCGAAATGAAGGGGGAAGGTTGAAACACCCGTCCAAAACGGGACCACATTAGAATGGTCCGTTTTGGATTTGTAAGCCTGGAATCGCGAAGCGCGGCCTTGGGAAGGCCGCATTCATAGAGGACGTTGGTTTTGTCGGGCGATGGATATCGCAGGGAACACCGCCAAAGCTCGCCAGTCGGGAAGAGGTGCGATTATGCATTCTGGATATCTCAATACGCCAATTCGCGAACTCCGCGATCAGCAAGTCCGATTTGCCCCACGCGCTAAGAAGATAGAGCAGGTAAATCGAGCGGAGAAATTGCTCCGCGAACTTGAGCCCGAACGGACTTACTCTTACGAGTATCTGTGCTTCCGCATTACGGATTTTCGACCGGATGCGACGCCACATCTGACCATGTCCGGTACCGAGGCGCACCACGATTTGCGACTGCTGGTGGAAGATCTGTCTGATTCCGCCAACATTCGTGTCAATGAAGTGAGTGAGCCCGTTCACACCGTGGATGAAGTCAGCAAGATGTTCAACGTGTCGACCAAGACGATCTCGCGGTGGCGCGAGCAAGGCCTGGTTAGTCGCCGTTTTGTCTTCGGTGGCCGTAAGCGAGTTGGATTCCTGCACAGCAGCGTCGAACGGTTTGTTTCGCTGAATAAGGACAAGGTTCAGCGGGGCGAACGATTTAGCCAACTCAGCGAAGAAGAAAAGAACGAAATCATCGAACGTGCACGCCGGATGGCTCACGCCGGCGGCTGCCCCTCGGATATCACTCGCCGAGTTGCCAAGCACATGAATCGCAGCGTGGAAACGATTCGCTACACGCTGAAGCAGTTCGATGAAGCTCACCCGGATCTGGCAATTTTCCCTGAAGCAACCGGGCCGCTTTCTCCGGAAGCAAAGCGGAACATCTACCAGCAGCATCGCTTGGGAGCATCAGTCGAGGCGCTCTCGAAAAAGTTCAGCCGCACCAAGACGAGCATTTATCGAGTCGTCAACGAGATGCGGGCCGAGCGAATCTTGGAACTGCCGCTGGACTACATGGATAACCCGATCTTCCACAAGGCCGGGACTGAGAAGGAGATCATGGGAGTGATGCCGGATCCCGAGTATGCAACTCGGAAATCTCGCGCACCCAGCGGTTTGCCGCCGTATTTGACTTCGCTATATGAAGTTCCCCTGTTGACTCGGGAACAAGAATATCACCTGTTCCGCAAGTTCAACTTCTTGAAGTGCCGGGCTCGCGAATTGCGCGACGGAATGGATCCGGCTCGGGCCAAGAGCAGCGTGATGGATAAGATCGAAAAGCTGTATGACGAAGCGGTTCAGACCAAGAATCAAATCGTCCAGGCCAATTTGCGGTTGGTGGTGTCCATCGCCAAGCGACACGTTTCTCCGAACGAAGATTTCTTCCAATTGGTCAGCGATGGCAATATGTCGTTGATCCGGGCGGTGGAGAAATTCGACTATGCCCGCGGCAATAAGTTCAGCACTTACGCCAGTTGGGCCATTATGAAGAATTTTGCCCGCACGATTCCCGAGGAATTCAAGCATCGCGATCGCTTCCGAACCAGTGCGGCGGAAATGTTTACCGGCGCGGAAGACGACCGGTCCGACCTGTACGAGCAGGAATCGGCTCAGAACTTGCGTGAACACCAGATTGGCAAAATCCTATCTCGGCTTGACGAACGCGAGCAAAAAATTATCATCAGTCGGTTTGGATTGGATCACAGCCAAGAGCCGCAGACCCTCAAGGAAGTTGGTGCCGAAATGGGTGTTACCAAGGAGCGGATACGGCAAATCGAAGCTCGTGCTCTGAATAAGTTGCGAATGGCGGTCCACGAAGAGAGGATCGACGCGCCCGAATAGCCCAGCTGGCGAAATTGGATCAGCGCGTGTCATTCGCCAATTCGACTGGTTAATTGGACCAACAGAAGTGCCCCAAGTCAGGGGATCGTAAATTAGGGAGTTTCGCATCCGCTACGGGAAAAAGAGTCCTACTTGAGCGACGGTTTGCCGTCGCGACTAGGGCGTTTTTCCCAGCAGCTCTTGCGAAGCTCTCTTGTTTTTTTTGGGGGTGTCGCAAGTTTTTGAATTTTTTAACCCAACCCGGCAAAGCGATCAGACGGCCAACCTTGCAGATAACCCAGGCTGCTCACATTCGCTATTTTAGTGATTTCCCCCCGGAAAGTGCGGCTAAACGCTTGATCAAAATTCCCTTTCATTCGCCTTGCGGGGATTCGGAAGTTCGTTATATTAACTGGTTTTCGTAAGCTGTAAGATTCAGCCAGCGTAGCTCAGTTGGCAGAGCAGCTGATTTGTAATCAGCAGGTCGTGGGTTCGAACCCCTCCGCTGGCTCCGTCATAGAGAAGAATTAGATACAGGTTGCTTTCCCTTTTGCTTCGTGCCCGCAAGTTGTTTCGCTGTCTCGTTTAATCGCCGGGGGAAACTCAAAAAGGATATAGCCGTTCATGCGTCGTTGAAGGGGGGTTTCCCGAGCGGTCAAAGGGGTCAGACTGTAAATCTGATGGCAATGCCTTCGCAGGTTCGAATCCTGCACCCCCCATTTTTGGATTTGAATCCCAGGATTGGAGACAAACGTCGAATTGCCCTTATGCGGGCGTAGCTCAATGGTAGAGCCACAGCCTTCCAAGCTGAAGATGAGGGTTCGATTCCCTTCGCCCGCTTTGTAGGTGGTCATTGGTAATCAAGCCGGTTTTCGTTGCCCAAGGAGGCCTGTGAGACTCTCGCCAGTGACCGCTGCTGTAGCTCAGTTGGTAGAGCGCGTCCTTGGTAAGGACGAGGTCATGGGTTCGAATCCCATCAGTAGCTTTGAACCAGAAGAGCGGATTGTCGTCCGTTCAGGTGGTCCGATGCGTCGGGCGGACATGGTGTGTGTCCGCTTGTTGGTAATTTCTTCAATGACTCACTTTGAAATGCAGGTGTAAAGAATATGGCCAAGGAGGAATTCAAGCGGACAAAGCCGCACGTCAACGTAGGTACTATCGGCCACATTGATCACGGTAAGACAACCCTCACCGGTGCGATTCTCGCCGTCCAGGCGGCAAAGGGCTTGGCGGAAGTAAAGTCCTATGCGGATATCGCCAAGGGAGGTACCGTCCGTGACGATACCAAGACCGTGACGATCGCGGTCGCGCATGTCGAGTATGAGACGGACAATCGTCACTATGCTCACATCGACTGCCCCGGTCACGCGGACTTTATCAAGAACATG
>JAJDEH010000083.1 GCA_029259935.1 Planctomycetota bacterium | reverse complement strand
GAAGGCATCACCAACTTCTGGTTCACCGTCGTCGTCCGCCCACCAAACGGTGCTTGAGCACGTCAGCCGGATCTCCAAGCCGCGCCAGTCGGGTCATCGGGCACGTCAGTCGGGTCTCCGAGCGCGCCAGTCGGGTCATCGGGCACGTCAGTCGGGTCTCGGAGCGCGTCAGCCGGGTCTCGGAGCGCGCCAGTCGGGTAATCCGGGTCTTCAGTCGGATCGTCGGGCTTCGCCAGGAATGATTCTGGCCGAACGAATTGAGTTTTGTTGCCAATTCGCCATGATCGGAGAAAAAACCACGGTACTTCCTGGAAAATACCGGGGAAATAAAGTACACCGGGGGGATGCCGAAGGCGGTCAACTTCCCAGGTAATACCGAACGACTTCCAGGGTAACACCGCCTGGAAGAGTATGACCCCGGTTTTTTCCCGGTGAATTAATTAAGATATGCGGCACCAAACTCAGCTAATGGGGTTTCGCCATGGGAAAAAGCAAGATCACGCCAACGAGCGACTCCCATGTCACGTGGGAAGAATTCACGATCGACGGGATGAACGCCGTGCAACTGCATATTACGCACAAGGATTGGTCATCCATTGCGGCTGCGACAGCAATGATGTGGAATCGAGTCTTTGATGAACTGTCTGGGCGTGTGATTCACGGGCTCGATGTGGAAGTCCTGCCAGATCTTGGATTCAATTTTTATCCGCACTGCGTCCCTCAAAAGCACAGCCTGCGATTGGAAATCGCGATTGAAAGAATGGAAGAGGATTGCTGCGAAACGGACGAAAGAGCAAAACAGCTACTTGAAGAAGCGTGGACAGCTCTTGAGGAGGGGCTATCGCAAAGTGGCGTTCTGAAGCGAAAAGACATTAAGTTTCAGTCTGACTTTGTGATTCGATGCGGTGAATTTCCAAGCAAGGAGTTTTCTCGGACGATCGTTCCCCGTACTGAATAAATGCCGCATATCAAATCGCTCAACCGGAGCGGCGGTTGGGCGCGCAATCTGAAATCAACGTCGCTGGCCGCCGCCCGGTTAGCTCAGGCGTTCTGCTCTTACTGGGATAGTCAAATGAAGTACTTGTTGTTGTGTCTTGCGGCTGAATTCACTTTATCATCATACGTTTATGCACAACGCGATCCCCCGGTTTGGGAATCGTACATTGCCTCGACGACAATCACGCACGGAGCAAACTCCCGTCTGGACATCGTATGCCTATTCAAGAAAGAAGGTGGGCGGCACGAGCACACTGAACACCAAATGTACCTAATCGGGTATTTGAAGAAGGACGAAAAGGAAGTACTAAAACACGCGGCAGACAAATCCCTTTTGGACAAAACGAAGGCAGACGCCAAGTTTTTTCTGGACGTGCTCAAAGAGCGGCGACTCGTCACAGTTATTGCCACCCATGTCGGTAACCGAACGGGCTACGCCGCACAGGATACGATAGGGAAGTATCGCGACGGTTCCGACGCGAATCGTGGCAAGGCCGGCCTAAAGGTGAATACATTTCCTTTCGCTTTCTCGGTCAAGAACAACGTGCTATTCGACGCAATTGCGAAACTGAAGAACTTTGATGCCGCTAACGCCGTTACTGGAACCCACGTTCACTTTAAGGACACATTTAAGTTTCTGCTATTCGTACCGGTGAACGATTGTAAATACGCCGACAAAATCTCGAAAGAAATCCGCGGCGAGTACGATTTCGCGAAGTACAACAGTGACCTCGAACGCGATGGGGACCTGTTCTATTTGAAAACACCATCGCTTTATTTGAAGCCGTTGCCACACGAATTCCAATTTACACGAATGAAGGACAAACAGATCAGAATTTACATCAACTAGAATCCAAATAGCATAACGGCAGCGTTCTGCCGCACGAGTAGGACGCCACCCTGTTACAAGGAGGTCGTTAATGACTGGAACACTTACTCTCGTCGTCGCTGGGTTTCTCCTCGCCAGCGATACTCCGAAAGATGACCCCGTCAAGCAGGAGCTAGACAAACTCCAAGGCACCTGGGTAATCGTTGACAATACCCAGGAAGGGAAAAACACACCCGAATCGCTGCGGGAAATCAAGCGATATACGATCAAAGGAGATCACTATGCTGTCTCCTTCAAAGGCGCCGCGAAGCCGCTACTCGAATTCCGTATCAAGGTGGATCCCACGAGTAAGCCGAAGACCATCGACATGATCGGCTTGAAGACCGACACGGTTCTGCTCGCGGGACTCTATCAACTGGACGGTGACACATTGAAAATCTGCACCTCGATTGGAGACGGTGAGCGCCCCAAAGCGATCAAGAGCGAACCCGGTTCAAAAAGTGGGGTCATCGTCTACAAGCGCGTCAAGGAGTAAGGAAGGTCACGCTGTGCGTGACTGAGTGCGGCGTGGCTTGTCCAGAACCTTCCTGCAATTGCGAACCGAGGCGTCGCCGAATCTGACTCGTTTCCGGCAGAGCATGACCTACCGACTAGTCGGGTCATCCGGGTCGTCAGTTGGGTCTCGAAGCACGTCAGTCGGGTCTCCGAGCGCGTCAGCCGGGTCTCCGAGCGCGGGTGCTACTTGCTGGCTTGTCCAGCAGTGCCCAGTGATGCGAGAATACCCACTGCTGGACAAGCCAGCCGTGCCACCCCGTCCGTTTTCATTCAAGTTAATCCTGCAAGCAATGAACCCAAACCTCGATCCAGCGGACGACATCGTTGCTTACAACCGTGCAGCATGGGACAGCCTGGTTCGAAAGAAGGACCGCTGGACGATTCCTGTTTCAGCGGATGAGATTCAGCGCGCCCGCAATGATGACTGGCGGATCTTTCTCGTGCCCGAGAAGCCCATTCCTCGTGAGTGGTTTCCCGATTTCCGCGCGAGTGCCAGCAAAGTTCTTTGCCTTGCCGGTAGCGGAGGCCAACAGGCTCCAATCCTCGCGGCGGCTGGAGCCATTGTTACCGTGCTTGACAATTCGCCAGCTCAATTGGCTCAAGACCAATTCGTGGCTGACCGTGAAGGCTTGGCAATCGATCTGGTGCAAGGCGACATGGCTGACCTTTCGGCGTTGGAAAACGACTCTTTCGACTTGATTGTGCATCCCTGTTCTAACTGCTTCGTTCCCACTGTACTGCCGGTCTGGAAGGAAGCGGCACGAGTCATGAAGCCCGGAGCCAACTTGCTATCAGGGATCGTCAATCCGATTGTTTACCTGTTCGACGCTCAACTGATGGATTAAGGCGAATTCAAAGTCTGTTATAAGATTCCGTATTCTGATCTTGCCAGTCTTTCTTCCGAGCAGAGGCAGGCGCGTCTTGACGACGAGCCGTTCTGTTTCGGCCATACGCTGACGGATCAGGTCGGCGGTCAGATTGACGCCGGTCTAGCGATTACGGGGTTGTTTGAAGCCTGCTGGTCGGAATGGCCGATTTCCGAATACATCCCCACGTCCATCGTAACAAAGGCCACAAAGCTTCATTGAATTGCGTAGCTGGAATTCGCTGTCGCCAATCAGGAACTCCGTGTCACGAAATGCGGGATTACATCTATATGTTTTTTTCTGTCCAGTAGCGCGCAGGGTTATTTTTCTCGAGCTTGTGATTATTTTTATGAGTTCGTGTTTTGTGGGCTTGTTTGAGTCGGTTGGTTTGGTTTCTTGGGGAGAAGTCATATCTTGTCAATCCTGTTTATCATGTCGCTAAACCCAAAGCCGAAAACTTTTGTTGTTTTTTGAGACAGGATGAACAAGATTAACGGGATGAGCACGCACCAGCGATCCGCCGCAATATCTTGTCTCTTGGCGAGTCACGCGTGGCGTGGCCGCGTTGCTTCTAGGCGATGCACCGGACCTCGCGAGTTGCCATCCTCCAGCAAATTAATGGTGTACCGGTTGCACTGGATTTTGTAAAATGGAGGGAAGAGGGCAGGTGATTGCCGTCTCGCTTAGACGGGGCATGTTTTGAGACACCGGCTCGCCGAGGCGCGAGACGTATGCGCTTACCCAGTTGAAACGCTTGCCGAATTGCAAGCGTTTTGGGATTCGATTTCACTAGGGCAGGAACGACACCGTGTTGCGGTAACTCCTTGGCGCGGCATCTTTTGGGGCAATTTCATGAAGAACCAAACGGCATCCATTCGGCAATCGCTCGTATGTTACACTCGTCGAGTTGCCCCGCTTTGCGGGAGGCGATTCTCAGAGCTTGATCGAGCGGTTCTTTGTCCGTTGCGGCAGCCCTGCTTCGCGCCAGCGGCCGTATGGGTTTTGACTGGTGAGCGCGACGAATCCTTGTCAAACTATGAAACATGAATATGGCCACATTCCGAAAAACTTCGCTGCTTTTTAGATCCCTCGTTGGGCTACTTGTTTTGACCGTGACGTCCATGGCGGCTCGGGAGTTGGCCGGCGAGGAAGATGCGAAAGCGGCCGTCGAGTTCGATGCATTCGTCGCGCCTTTTTTCGCGAAGCATTGCGTCAGTTGCCACGCCGCGGATGAACCCGAAGGCGGCATGTCGCTGGTGGGTCTTGATCCCGACAAACTGGCCAGCGACGACTTGAAGCTGTGGCACAAGGTTGTCGAAGTACTCAAGTTCGGCAAGATGCCGCCAGCCGACGAACCGCAACCGAACGCCGAGCAGCTCGAAAAACTCACGTCTTGGGTCATGGCACGGCTGGCCGCCGCCGGACACGAATCGGATATCGATCATAAACTTCGGCAACCGGCGTACGCCAATTTTCTCAACCATGAAAAGTTGTTTGATGGCTCGGCGAAGGGCCCCGCTGCCAGCCCGCCAAGGTTGTGGCGATTGCATCCACAAGCTTACGAAAACCTTCTCACCGGCTTTGGGCGGGAACTGACCAGGGGCGGTCCGCTGAGCAAGCCCTTCACCGCCGGCGACGACAAGGGTTTGGTCAGCAATTACGCGGACTTGATGCAGGCCGACTCGGCGACGCTTTCGCAGTTACTGTTGAACTGCAAGCAAATCGCTCAGATGCAGACCGTCGGTTTCAAGCGGATGGAAAAGGACCGCAAAACGCAGACGATGATCGAGAAGCTCTATCGCCGCGCGCCGGAATCGTTCCTGGCGATCATCGACAGCCCGAACGCGCCGACCGGCGGCCAAATCAATGCCGCGGTGGCGGAAGAGTTCAAGCTGGTGCTTAGCCGCCCGCCCAGTGAAGAAGAAGCAACCGCTTATGGCAACCTGCTGACGCGTTCAATTGACATCGGCGGAAAACAGCGCGGGCTGCGGACCATGGCCATGGCCGTACTGCTCCGGCCCGAGGCGATCTACCGCATGGAGGTCGGGTTGGGCGAAACGGATGAACATGGCCGGCGCATGCTCTCGCCGTACGAACTGGCCTACGCCATTGCCTACGCACTCACCGATACATCACCGGAAAAATTGCTGCTTGGCCCGCCTAAGAAGAACGATCGAAGCAAACGCCCCATGCCTCCCTCGCTAATGGATTTGGCGGAACAAGGCAAGCTGAACTCGCGCGACGATGTTCGCGATATCGTCACGGCGATGTGGGAGAATGAGGCCGTGGACAAGCCTCGCATTCTGCGATTCTTTCGCGAGTTCTTTGGTTATCACCACGCCGAAACCGTGTTTAAAGGCGACCGGGCGGGACGCGAGTTTGCCGCCCGCCACCTGGTCAAGGATGCCGACGATCTGGTGCTGTACCACGTTCGGCAAGATCGAGATGTTCTGAAGAATTTGCTTACCACCGAAGAGTACTTTGTCGTGTGGCCCGGTTCCAAGGCCGACTACGACCGACGGATCGATTACATCACCAAACGGATCAAGCCAGAGAACAAAAAGGACGTCAACTATCGTTACTTCGTCGAACGGACCATGAAGGGTCTGCGGCCGATGCCGCAAGCCAACCCTACCTGGCGAAAGACCATTCGGTTTTACAACCTGCATGAAGATACGTGGGACTATCCGCTTGAGCAGCCGTTTCCCATGCCCGCGGGCCAGCGCGTCGGAATGTTAACGCACCCATCTTGGTTGGCGGCTTGGTCCGGCAATTTCGACAACGACCCGATTCGTCGCGGGAAGTGGATTCGCGAGCATTTGCTGGCCGGCAGCGTGCCCGATGTGCCGATCACGGTGGACGCCAGTGTTCCGGAAGATCCCCACAAGACTCTACGCCAGAGATTGAAAAAAACGCGTGCGGACTACTGTTGGCAATGCCATCAAAAGATGGAGCCGCTGGGACTGCCGTTCGAAGCGTATGACGACTTCGGCCAGCATCGCAACAAAGAAGGGTTGGGCCACACGCGGTCGCTGGGCAAACCCAAGAACACCGCGCCGGTGGTGAAGACCGGGCAGATCATCCGATCGGGTGATCCGTCCATTGACGGCGATGTGAAAGACGCCCACGAGTTGATGCACCGCTTAGCCAAGTCGCCCCGCGTGCGGCAAAGTTTTGTACGACACGCCTTTCGTTACTGGATGGGACGCAACGAAATGATGAGCGATTCAACTACCTTGATCGCCGCGGACCAGGCTTACGCCGATAGCGAAGGAAGTTTCAAGTCACTCGTGGTGTCGCTGCTCACGTCGGATTCCTTCGTGTATCGAAAGTAGCGGGCCAGCAGCATATTGCCGCGGAGGCTTCCAGCCCATGCAGACCGAGAATCAAATCTGGAAGGGCGGCCAGGTCGGGCATGGGTGAATTCCCCCGTCGAGCAAGGCCGCGCCTATAATACAGGGTATGACGCCTGATCGAAAAACGACGCGACGCCAGTTTTTGAGTGGGGAATCCGCTCTCGACGCCGTCGGCGATATCGGTTCCGCCTCGAATACGGAGGAGCGTGACAATCGTTCGGCGCGGGGCGGCGGGCAGGCAGGTTATCTGCTGCAAATTGCCCGACAGGCGATGGCCTGCGAATTCGCCGTCTACCTTAACGCGGGCCAACACGAAGACGGCGCGGAACGCGCGGTTGAGGCGTTGGATCTGGTCGAAGGACTGGAAGCCCAAATGACTGTATACCGCGACGACAGTGAGCTGAGCCGGATTAACCAAACGGCATCAAAGCAAGCCGTGCCGGTTGAGTCCCAATTGTTCCAGTTGTTGGCGAGGGCCCAGTCGCTGTTCGAGCAAACAAGCGGTGCGTTCGACATCACGGCCGGTCCGCTGACGAAACTGTGGGGATTTCACCGCCGGCAAGGGCACGTTCCCAACGACGCCGAGATCGAGCGAGTCTTGCAACATGTGGGCGGCAATTTGCTGAATCTGAACGAAGACCATGAGACGGTGGGATTCAAAAGTCCTGATCTCGAATTGAATCTGGGCGGCATTGGGAAAGGTTACGCGTTGGACCGCTGCTGTGAGTTGCTTGTCGATCATGACATCGAAAACTTCTTGATCCACGGCGGACAAAGCAGCGTCGCCGCGCGTGGCCGCCGGTCCGAAGCGGGAGATCAAGCTCGCGGGTGGAGCGTCGGTTTGACGCATCCGTTGCGACCCGATCGACGTCTCTGCGAATTCTATTTGCGGGACCAAGCGTTAGGAACGTCCGGCAGTGGAACGCAGTCGTTCCGTCACGAAGGACGCCGCTACGGCCACATCTTGGATCCTCGCAACGGCCGGCCGGCGGAAGGCGTGCTGACGGCAACCGTAATCGCACCGGATGCCGCCACCGCCGATGCACTGGCCACCGGCTGCTATGTGTTGGGCGTCGAGCGAGCCTTGGAGGTTTGCCGAATGCTATCGTCGGTTGCTGTCATCCTGGTCACCGAGGGCAGCCGTAGCGGAAGTGTACGGATTCACTCGCAAGGACTGTCGGACGACGATTGGCAGTGCTTCGAAAATTGACCAGACGGGAATTCTCCTTCTTACCAATCTGTGGTTACGGAACGCTGCATCCTTTTCCCAAGTTTCGCAGCCTACCAGTACGGCCAGCGAACTCTGGCCCTTGTGCCGATTATTCTCCGCAGCCACGCTCAACAATCCGATAACAAATAGTGCAACTCCATTTGTTGGTGCGATGCGATGTCGTGCGCCGCTTGGCGGGGCACCTCTAAATTGGGACCGTTGCCGATCGTTCTTGGATTTCAGACAGGGATGGGATCATGAGGCACTATCCACTTCCTACGATGCTGGGTGTTTTGCTTGGTATGTTTGTCGGGGCGGCCCAGGCGGCCCCACCCGAAGAGTCGGGGAATTTGATCCTCAGGACGGGCTGGGTTCATTTCGACATGGTCTCCGGTCGCATTCGAGCGCGCCGCGCCCATTACATCAAGAGCAAGACGGCGGCGGTGCGCACCAGTGGCGCCGGCGTGAATCAATCGCTGAGAGTCGCCTTCGATCGCTTCTATCCGACGGTGCGTTACGAGCGGCTTGATGCCGGACAATCTTTCATCCTGGAAATGGAAGACAATGGGCTGATTGTTCAAAGCGAATTATTTCGACCGGACCATCCGGTCAGCGTCTCGTATGTACAAACCAAGAGCGGCACGCACGAGTTGACCGTCCGCGAAACGGAATCGGAACGTCGCTATCGCGCGCCCAGTTTTTGGCATCTGATCCTGGCCGAGCCTGCCGCGTGCCGCGAGCATCTGCTCCCCATTTTGGAGAATCTCCATCGCGACTGGCACTTAGACCAAGCGGCACGCCACCTTAAGGAAACGCTGCGCGACATGTCCACGCGCGACCTTCAACTTACGCAACGGCAATTCAACTTGCTCGTCGGGCAACTGGACAGCGACCGTTATCGAGACCGGCAAGCCGCGGACCGCCGGTTGCGAGACATGGGAAGAATCGCAACGTCCTATCTCGCACAGATCAATCCAGCCGGCTTGAGTGCCGAGCAACAACTAAGAGTGCGGCGAATACTGTTCGACCTAGCCACGGACCAGCCAGACACTGCGCGCAGCGTGGCTGTCGAACTGGCTGGTAATCCCGCGGTATTCGTCATTCTGCTGGAAGACGAAGACGCCGACACACGCGCCGCCGCGGCAGCGCACTTGGCAATCATTCTGGAACGACCGTTGGACATCGATCCTCACGGCGATAAGGAAGTGCGTGCCCGCCAAGTCGACCAAATTTGCCGACAATTGGGAATTGAAAAAACGCGCGTCAAAGTCGGAGCCAAAACCGGTTCGACGCGCCGTTTGCGATAAGCAATCAAACTGTTGGGTCAGTCCCACCACCAAGCATCGCGCGGCAGGTCTTTCGGCTTGGCGCGTCGGCGGTCGACTTTCATCAGTCCATAAGTGTCAGGCTGAATCGAGTCTTGGCCCACAAGCTGGTTGGTATCCACGGCAACACCACCGCTGACGCCAACAATCGTTTGGGTCGTGCGGCCGCTACGAAATGAACGATGGTTCATGATCGTGTCGACCTCGGTCGCGGCGGTTCCTAGTTCGACCTGATAAGGAACGCCGGCCGCGTCTTTGCCCAGAAAGTGGGTCATATGCCAATCGACTTGGCCTGACATATCTTCAGCGCGGATTAAGGCCGCGACTAACGCCAAATCAAAGACGTTCCTCAATTCCGCATAGACGGGATACTTGGCAGCCAGCTTGTCGAAATGACGCGTGAAATTGTGCGCGAATTCCAAGGTCGGGCCGGAAGATTTGCCGGTGTGGACCCGTTCACCACGTTCGGTCAGCAGTTCGGTTTCGCTCAGCACGCGAACTCCTTGGCCATGCAGCTCGAATGCATCGCGAGGCTCGGTGGCTCGCAAAGCTTTGTAATTCAAGGCGAACCACCAGCGAATGACATCCGTCGATGCGTCGCCCGCCGCGGCCTCGGTCGAATCCAAGTAGCTGGAGACGCCGCCCACGCCTTTCTCTAGCCCCATGCCGACAAGTTTCATGCGATAGTCGGCCTCGACCATCACACGGGCAACTCGGCTGCGCGGATCGACGCCGTAGACATCGATGTCTTGCTTGCCGAGCGTGTTGCGAAGCTTTGTACGAAAAGCGGCGCCCTTTAGTTTTGGTTCCGCCAGAAATCTTTGCGTCGCGGCCAGGTTTTCCTTGCGCGGTGTTATCGAGCAACCAAATCGGCTGTGTTCAAAAAAGGCGTTCCGTAAGCAAACGACGAGATCATCGAGGGCGAGAACTGGGACGCCGGTCTTGGTGTTGACCTTTCTTCCTTCAAGGTCGACATGCCAATCGCCAGCCGGGCCGGCAAGCACAATGTCGCCCGTCTCGGGATAAACCATCACGTACTTGATTTTGTAGATGCCGGCCAGCGACGCCATGATCTCGTCGGGGTCATGTCCCATCGCTCGTAGTAGCTGCGCCTGCTTCTCAAGCCGCGTTAGCGACACTTTTCGCAGTGGCGAATCTTTTCGAACGTTGGTGTTGCCCAGCGAGGTCGCCGATTTGTTTCGCACCGCGGCCAGTGACTCAGTGCCAGGTATGACGCTCAACTTGGTCAACACGCCGTCCGCGTCGACGTAGACGCCGCCCTCGAAACTGTCGATCGAACCGGGACCGCCAACTTCATCCCAAGTATCCGGAGCGACCGTGGTCGTGATCAACTCGATCAAGGATTCGAAATCCGCCGCTGCCGCGCCGCCGCCGGCTCCGTGATCGCCGATGGGCGTTGATCCCACTGTTCCCAGAGCCCGGCTGCGAGAGACATCGTCGTCGATGTAAGAAGCCGTGTTGATGGAAGCTCGCAGCGCGCCGGAACGTGCCTGCGCCGCCGCGATACTACTTAGCCATTGATTGCGGTCCGCCGAATCGTCCAACGACGACGCCAAATTCCGCGCGGGACCGAATTCCCCGGCCTCAAGCTGCGATCGAATTAGATCGTCTGGGTTGTCCTGAGCCAGCAGAGCGGCGGAGAGAAGGAGGGGTAAAAGAAGAGCAAGAGGGTAGCGCGTAACCATAGAAAGGCCTCTGTTCCAATTCGCGAAAATGTCCCCTGCGCCCCAATAGCCTCGCATAAATCGGGCCCCCACGTCAAGCGTTTTGTCACTCCATTATTATCCAGGCCGGCATCGCAAACGCTGGAAAATACGATCGTTCTCGCCGTTGGCCGTGGATTCCATCGCCGAGCCCCGCGACGGGCAGCAGGTCACTTTCGCCGCGCAAGAGACGTCCGGGGTGGTGTTTTGCTGATGTGCGCTGGCATCTTGGTGGTCGGTTTAGTGGCTTTCAAACGGCACGACAGGGAATGCCGTTACTCATTGTCTTGACGGTTCATTTGTTGAAATACAAATTCTTCGCCGACCAGTTCTTTCCAGGCAGCCCGCTGTTGGGGTGTCAATTCTTCCAACAGTTTTTCGCGAACCTCGTTACGAATTTTCTCAACTCTCTTTTGAAAGTCATGCCCAAGTTCCACCGCTCTCTTTTGCAATCGCTCTTTTTGTTCGTTGGAAATCTCCAAGGTTCCGGAGATGTTGCCGCCGGTCAACGTGCGAGAAAGGCCGTTACGCAACTGGTACTGCACGACGAGTTGGTTAAGACGCTTCGTTTGATGAGGCAGCAAGATGTTTTCTAAATCCTTTTTGGTTTCCTTGTTGAATTCGGCAAACCGCTCGCGCAGCTTGGCGTTGCGATCCTCGCGAGATAGCTCCCCGAGATCGGAATAAATCTTGCGGTAGTGCGCCCGCCGCTTGACGCTCAACGCTTCGAGTTGCTTGACCTGGTCGTCAACCAGATTCAGTTCCTTGACAACATCACTTCGGCGCAGCAGGTCCGTGGGGCCACCGCCGCGCTGGGCGTGCGCGATCGAACCGGCGGAAATCAAGCAACCAAACAACATGGCATGGATCAAACAGTTTCGAGAGGCTTTCATCTCAATCTCTCCGTAATGCGGACCTTCTGACTATGTGGGCCGTGCCTTGGATCGCCCGCCCTGTTCCTGTTGAGAGGTTGCAGGCGATTTCGCGGGGTCGTCATCGGGTCGCGAAGCTTTGTCGCGGCAGCGGCACTTGCCTTGAAGTTGTTTGGCGTGGCGAACTGCCTCGCTGGCCTGCTCATCTTCGCCCAGACCCTTCAGCGTCTTTGCCAGAGTGTAATACTGCTGCGCGAACAACTCGCGGGCATAACGCTGGCTAGCGCCGGAGAGTTGGCCAGTCGGAGCCTTTTCTGAATCTTTGATCGACTGGTCCAGCAATGCCCGAGCCGCGCCGAATTCTTCAAACTTGAGATGCAACTTGGCCAGCATCTTCCGCGTCTTTGCGAGATGCAAATGATGTTGAGCTAGATTCGGGTAGCGGGTGAGTTGAATTTGTTGCAGTTCGATGGCGCTGCGCAAATGCCGTTCAGCATCTTTTCGCCGAGAATTCCAGGGCAAGGCATATCCGAGCTTGTAACGGTTGTAGGCGGCGCGCGCCGAGTATTCGGGTACGTTGGGAAAGTCTTCTTGAAGTTGATCGGCCAGGGCGATGGCCCGCGTGTATCGTCGCTCGCCTTCCTGGCGACCCTTGTCGCCCCATAGCCGCCGATCCCACTGGGAATAGACTCGCATCAATTCATAACGATACTCCGGCGTGTTGGGGTACCGCGTGACAAGCTGCTCCAGAATCTCCAGGGACTTGTTGGTCGTTTGAATCGCATCATCGGGTCGTCTTCGCCAAAATAGGACCGGCGACAGGTCTCGATAGCTGCGAGCCAGCATCAATCGATAACTTGGGTTCGTCTCGTCGGAAGAAATCAACTGCTCCAACAGCTTGAGTGCCTCGCGGTGATTGTTTTCGGCCCGCGTGATCAGCTTTGGCGTGTTGCGATCCAATGTTTGCCGACTGGTTCCCCATATCGCATAGCCGAGCAAATTGTAGGTCCGCACGAGTTCCAGTTGCACGTCCTCGGCGTGCGGAATCTCCGCACTTTGCTGCAGGAGGATCTCCCGCGCTTGCCGATGACGGGTGCGCGCTTCCTCTGGAAATCCTGACATATTCAGCGTCATGCCCAGATCATTGTGAACGGCCGCGGTGATCGTCCAGTCGGGATGCTCGACGGGCAACTGATCCGCCAGCCGCTCGTACAATTCCAGAGCCCGCTCGAAGGCGATCCGTGCTTCTTCGACGTTGCCAAGGCGTTGGTGTATTTCGCCGACACGGCGATGCGCGCGGGCCGCTTCATGTTGCAGCCGGCTGCTGGTGCCGTTCTCCTGGGCAAACCGATCGTAGAACTTCAGCAGACTCTCGAGCAGCGCCAGATCATCGGGCGAAACAATGAACTGCGCCTCCGGTTCCGCCGGTCCGCCGTCCATGGGATCGTCTTCCATGAGGTCGTCTTCCGTCGGCGGCAGGCGGGCCGGCGCGATCCGATCGAACACTTCTTCAAACACTCGCAAGGAGAGCGAAAGGTTCGCCTCGGCCCGTTCTCGCTCGCGCGCGGCGGTATTGAAATTGGATTCAGCCCGTTTTCGCTCACGTTCCGCGGTTCGCAGGCTGAGTTCCGCGCGCTGGCGTTCTTGCTTGACCTTGACGAGACTCTGCTCCGCGCGTTGCCGCTCGCTGTTAGCGGTGGCCAGACTTTGCTCGGCATGGCGGTGTTCCCGATTGGCAATTCCATACCCGACCGACGCAACCGCCGCGACGGCGACCAAGAGCAGGGTGGCCAAAATGGTTGGAACGGCGACGGCCGGATTGCGGCGCCCCCAACGCCACAGGCGTTCACCCACGCTGACGCGTCGGGCTTGAATCGGCTGGCCGTGAGAAAATCGCGACAGATCGTCGGCCAACGCATCCGCGGTTGGATAGCGATGCGCGGGAGCCTTGGCAATTGCCTTGAGGATGATCGTTTCCAGGTCGCGCGGGATGTGCTGGTTGACCGCTCGCGGACGGGCGGGACCGCCGTTCACGATTTGTTGGACGACGCGTGCATGGTCGGTCGCGCCAAAAGCGGGCCGCCGAGTCGCCAATTCGTATAGCACCAGGCCCAGACTGTAGACGTCGCTGCGCGGATCGCACGATTTTTCAAGCTGTTCGGGCGACATGTAACGCAGCGTTCCCACGATGTCGCCCGAAGCCGTGACGCCTTCGTCGCCCATTTGTTTCGCGAGACCGAAATCGGTCACCCACACTCTGTCGTCGGCGTCGAGAATCAAATTGCCCGGCTTGACGTCTCGATGCAGCACGCCGTGCTGGTGCGCATAATGCAATGCCCGCGCGACGTCCTCGGTCATCGCCGAGATTCGCTGCCAATCGTTTCGTTCGAGCTGAATTTCCGGTAAGGAAGGCAAGGGTTTCGGCTCGTCGCACTGCGTATCGCACTGCTTGTTTACCTCATCGGTGTCGGCCTGTTTCGCGAATTGCTCGGCGGTCGTAATATCGGCCGCGTGTTCGCCACTTAGCAACTTGTCCAAACTGACGCCATTGATCAGTTGCATCACCAAGTAGTGAATTCCATCTTGTTGCCCCACGCCGAGAATGGGCACAATGTTGGTATGATGCAGCGCGGCGGCGGCTTTGGCTTCGAGTTCAAACCGCTTGGCTCTTTTGGGGTCCAACAACGCGGAAGAGCGCAGTACTTTGACAGCGACCCGCCGGTCCAGCGAAGTTTGTTCTGCTTCATAGACGATCCCCATGCCGCCCCGGCCGATCTCGCGAGTAATTTGGTAGTCGCCCAGCGTTTCAACGTTGAGTGTTCCAAAGGAGACTCCGCCTCCCATCGAGGCGCGGCCGAACCGAATGCGGGCTTTCGCCTCTTCCACAACCGAGACGGTTGGGAAAAGATCGCGAATGTCGTCGGCCAGATCCGAGTATCGCCGCGCGTATTCCTCGACCGACGGGCGCTCGCCCCGTCGCAAGAGTGCAATGAATTCTTCCGTTATCGAATCCAGCGTTGATGAATCGGACATGGCAAGCAGCGCTATAAGGGATGATCGTCGACGAAACCTGGAATGCGTGACAAGACTTCCTTAAGTCTTTTCAACGCACGAATATATCGATTGCTGGCGGCGGCCGGCTTCAGCCCCAACACTTCGGCCACCTCCTTGTTTCCCAATTCTTCAAAGTGCCGAAGGGCGAGTACTTCACGGTCAAGCGGGTCCATGTTGTTGATGGCGGCTTCCACAATGGCTTCAATCTCGGCCTTGGCGACTTTCTGGCTCGGTGAACTAACGATCCCCATTACGTGAGCCAACAGGCACGCCGAGGTGGCCGGAGGCGGAACCTGTTGGTCTAGGGAAATCTCTCGGCGGGCATCGCGCATCTTTCTTCCCAGATGCCGGCGATGCACATCGACCAGCCTCTGCTCGGTGATCAAACGTAAGAACACAAAAATCGACCGCTGCTCTTCCTTGAAAAAATGGTCAATTCGTTGATTGGCATCGATGAAGGCTTCTTGAAGCACGTCTGATTCATCGACGCGGCCGTAGAGCCGCCGATCGAGCCGAAAACTGACCATTCTCCAAAGTTGGGTTCGGTACAAAGAAAACAACTCCGCCAGCGCACTTTGGTCGCCCGCTCGCAGTCTTTCCACCATTTCGTCAATCTGCTGTGGGTCGGCCAAAAACTCGGTTCCTAACAATACTTTGAACGCCTCTAGGCGGTCCGGCTACACCTACTATATTCCATTGAGCAAGGCAGAAAGTTCATTGTGACCGGTCTCGGTTCGACGTAACCCCATGCGCCAGAGATGTTAGCGGTCGTCGGCGGGTGGCCCTGAATTCCTGGCCGCTCGAAAAATATTCTGTGTAGAGTGCCCCTCCGCTGACGTTTGTTGAGGGGAAGGAGATCCCAACATGAACACGTTCCGCTTCCGCCATTTGTCTTTCTTTTCATTGTCACTGGTGTTGTTCTGCAACGTACTCATTTTCGCCCAAGAATCCGACACGAAAACCGATGTCGAGCCCAAAGTCGATCTGTCCGATTTTCGCACGGTCGAAACCGCAAGGACAGCCGAGATCCAGCGAAATGCGCCAACTTCTTCCGCACAGAATCCCTATCTCGGTGTGCATCTAGAAGTGGCCGAGAAGGGTGAACTAAAAGTGGAGCTGATCGCCGCGGATTCACCCGCCGAAAAGGCCGGCGTCAAGCACGGCGACGTAGTTCTAAAACTTGATGGCCAAGCCGTCAAACTCCCGGACGAATTCCGCCAGGCATTGCTGGCGAAATCACCCAGCGACGAAGTCACCCTCGCTATATCACGCGACGGCAAGCAGCAGGAGATCAAGACCAAGCTTGCCGCCACGAGCCGACCGTTACGCGCTGGCCGTCAGCGCGGACAACGAGGCTTTCTTGGCGTACGGGTTGAACCATCGAACGAACCCAAGGGGACTCGTATCGAACAGGTCGTCAAGGGATCGGCCGCCGAAAAAGCGGGGCTCAACGTCAACGACGTCATTGTGAAAATCAACGATGCAGAAGTTGGCAGTTCGCAGAATCTCGTGCGGCATCTGTATCGTACAAAGCCAGGAGAAAAGATAACTCTCCTGCTTCAACGCGGCGAAGAAGAGAAAACCATCGATGTGAAACTTGGAAGCAACGCGCCCCAACCCAGCCGATCGGGCAGGCAGGGCTCCAGGTATTGGTCCAAGGACGTCTATCGGCTGGCAATCATTGGCGTCGAGTACCCGGATCAAAAGCACAACGAAAAGGTCAGCACGGATGATTGGACGGAAGCGATCTTTAGCGAAGGCACATACGCCTCGAAGCAAAGCGTAACGGGACAGCCCGTGCACGGCAGCGTTAATGACTACTATCGCGAAATCTCCGCCGGTGCGTTTCACATCGAAGGCAAGGTGTTTGATTGGGTCGAGGTTGAAAAGAAACGGGATGAATACTCCACGGGAAACCGCTCGGCATTGCTGGTGGAAGCGACGACCCACTTGCTTGAGCGCGACGGCGACGACGCGCTGAAGGATTTCGACGGCATTTTCTTTCTGTATGCCGGCGGACGCGTGCGAACCAGCCGCGGCGGTCTTTACTGGCCGCACCGAGGGAGTTTTAGTCATGGTCGTAGGCGATGGCCGTATTTCATCATGCAAGAGGGCGGCAGCCGCATGTCGAATATTAGCGTGATGTGTCACGAGTTTGGACATATGCTCGGACTGCCCGATCTCTATTCCAAGGACGCGACCTCGGAAGGGCTGAGCGTGTGGTGCGCGATGTCAAATCAGGCAGGCAACGGCCGGCCCCAACACTTCAGTGCTTGGTGCAAGGAACAACTCGGTTGGCTCAAGCCGGCAGTGATTGATCCCGCGGTCAAGCAGAAACTGATCCTTGGACCGGTCGAAAGATCGTCGAACGAGTGCTTCAAAGTGCTTGCCCGTCCCGACGGCAGCGAGTACTTCTTGCTGGAGAACCGCCGCCAATTTGGCTTTGACGCGAGCCTGCCCAGCGACGGCCTGCTGATCTGGCGAGTCGTGAATAATCGCCCTGTGTTGGAGGAGTCACACGGAATCGCCGGGCCGGCGGGGCCTAGTTCGAGCCGTGATGTCGTGCCCTATCCGAGCGGTTCCAACAACTCGTTCACGCCCTACACGACTCCTTCAAGCCGATCCACGCTCGGCGGACAGACGGCCGTGCAGATAACCAACATCCGAGAATTACCCGACGGCCGGATCACGTTTTACATTGGGTATGACTTTCAGTAGCCGTCGCGGTCCACGTTCGCGCAGCCCGATTGGCGGAGGTGTTTTTGATCGCGGGGCGAACAACGACGAGAGTCGCCGAACGGCTAAATCAATTCCGCGATGGGTTCGCCTTCGGCGAGGATCGGAACGGGCCGGCCGGCGCGGTCCGTAAATGCCTGGGTCGTGTTGATACCTAGGGCATGGTAAATCGTGGCCAACAAGTCGCCAGGTTTTAAGGGCCTCTCGACAGGGTGTTCGGCCTTTTCATTCGTCGCGCCGACGATTTGTCCGCCACGCAGCCCGCCGCCAGCGATCATGGCCGAGATGGCCTGCCCCCAATGGTCACGACCTGGAATTGGAATGCCTGGCTGGCCTTTGTTCAGCCGTGGGGTCCGCCCGAATTCGCCCATCACCACGACCACCACATCGTCCAGCATGCCGCGCTGCGTCAAATCTTCCATCAGCGCGGACACCGCCTGGTCGACCTTTTCGAGCTTGGAGCCATGATTTTCTCGGATGCGCGAGTGGTCGTCCCAGTGCGGCATGTCGACCGTCACGAAACTGACACCCGATTCGACCATGCGGCGGGCCATCAACGTGTAGTGTCCCCAGGGGCCGCGGCCGTAGGCGTCGCGCCGCTTGTCATCTTCCTTTTCCATGTCAAAAGCTTCGCGGGCGCGGCCGTTCAAGATCATATCGACCGCTTGCTGATGATAGCGGTCCATGGAACTCATGGCGTCGGATTGGTCGACTTCGCGGCGAATCACATCCAGCTTTTCTAGCAAGCTCAGCCGGTCCGTCGACCGCTGCCGCTCGGCTTGTTGAAAGTTGGCCAGACATTCGGGTGGATTGATTTTGGCCGTGTATTTAGCGCTGAGATACTTTTGCTTCATGTTGACTTGAAACGGATTGTACGCACCGCCCAAATACGCCGCGCCTTGATAGCCTGGATACAAGTAAACACTTTCCGCCGCCGGCAAACCGACATACGCCGGCATTCCCCGCTGGTTCGCTCCATTGACACGCGCCACGTAGGAACCGACCGATGGGTACTTCTGCTCCTTGTTGACCGAATTCGAACCAAAGCGGCCGGTCAACATCCAGTGTGCCGCGGCGAAGTGATCGCCCGTGTCGTGATGCAGCGACCGCACAAACGCCATCTTGTCGGCGTGCTTACTGTGCAAGGGCAACGTTTCACAAATTTGAATGCCGGGAACATTCGTCGCGATCGCATCGAACGGACCACGATACTCGGAGGGCGCACCGGGCTTGGGATCGTAGCTCTCCAATTGGCTCGGCCCACCATCCAACCAAATCAAGATCACGGATTTATTGTTCCGGACGGCGGCACCTTCGGCGCGCAATCGCAGCAGATCGGCCAGCGACACGCCCAAACAACCCAGAAACCCGGCCTTGACCGCCGTCCGACGCGAAAATCCCTGACAGTTCGCGGCGGTACGACCTTGTTGAATTCGAAGCATGGGTGGCAACCTCTTGGCGGTAGTAAGCTGGACAGATTCCGCCGACCTGTCCTTACGACTTCGGCTACACAACTTAACATATCAACCGCTGCTGATGCAAAAATTCTACCAAATATCTGTCTTGCCCGCACAGGGTAAATTGGCGACAGCAAGCTGATCGCCTGGGATTCCTTCCGTCACAGCCACCAATTCAGCCAGGCCCCCAAGCGATAGATGAGTACCAGCGCGCCTACAACGGCGGCTCCGATGGCAGCCATCAGGACGGCACCGCTGCCGATGTCCAGGCCGTCGGCAAGGTGGGGGTTGTACTTCTTGTCGACCGCGCGAGCCAAAAACTCCAGAGCCGTGTTGAGCATCTCGGCGGTCATGACCACGGTGATGCAAAGCAGCAAGATGCACCATTCGACTAACGTCGCACCCAGTACCGCGGCGGCCAGAACGACCAGCGCGGCCACGGTCACGTGAACCCAAAAACTGGATTGACCGCGCAGGGCCACCCACATTCCGCGAAAGGCAACGCGAAACTTTTGGATCCAAGATCGATCGGGCGGTCGATATTCGTCGGTCAAGGGCGCGGGCTCGGGTTCGGTCGCGAACAAAAGACCTATTCTAGTCCCCGCGCGCCGGCAGGTGGAATCTGGACGCCACCCACATAGCCCAATCGGCCGACGGGCAAGAACCGCGGCTCGATGGCCAATTGCACGCCGACGATGCCCCGGCTGATGTCCGAGACCATGGCCAGGCTGATGAACGCCGATTCGCCAACACGCGTAAAGCTGATCGTTTGGCCGATATTGCCGGCTTGGCCGAAGTCATACGTTGTTGCCGCTGTTGTGATCCACTTTTCGCTCATCCGGTAGTTCAACGCGGCAATCAGCAGATTACTGCTGATGGGGCCTTCGATGCTGCGGAATCCCACATACAGGCTGCCAACTTCCGGGCGGCTCATCAGCGTCCCCAGACTCGCGGTCCGCAGGCCTTCACTGAAGAAATCCGCGTAGCCATCGGAAAGTACGGCCAGGCGATCACCAACGTGCCAGCGGAAATCGTAATTGAACATGCCGAAATTCGAGCCAAAGTTGTCACGCGTGGGGCGTGGGAAGACCGCGCCTTCCACATCGAAAGTAATCCAATCGACAATGCGTTCCTGACCCGGAAGCCCGCGTTTGGTTTGCCATCGTTGTCGCACTCCCAGTCGGCCCAACATCAAATCGTCCGCGATCTCCGCGCTTGGTGCCGTGACGTTGCCCTGCATGTTGCCGCGAAAGGCAAAGAACCGTTCGTCGAATCGCAAAGGTGTTACGCCGCCGGGAGCGCCCGCGAACGCGCCACTGAAAAAGCGACGCCGAAAGAACTCTTGAGCGTCGTCGTCAAGCTGGTCGTAGAGTGGGAAGCGGCCCAAATCCTGACTGGCGTCCGACCAAGAGAACTCGCCATCGACCACGATCTTATGAGCCAGTCCGTTCAGATTCAGCAGGTAACTTTGCACCGATGGATCCGCGCGCCAGAAAGGAATGCTGCCGCGAATGCCGGCTTGGCCATACAGTCGGGTCACGTCGGCGGCCGCCAAGTCTTCTTGCCAGTAGGTGGCATCTCCTAACAGATAAGGCACGACGCGAACCGGGCCGACATCGACGGGCGCGTCGATTTCCTGGCGCGTGCCTGCCCGCACACCCTGGCGATCGGCCGGCAATCCACCAAACATTTCCCACGCCAGCCGCCGCTCTTGTCCCGCCAATACGGGATTCGCGGGTGGATCGAGTACTCGAAATCGTCCATAGCCGGCATGCGAGTGGCCGTACCACGTCAGCCGGTCGAACAGCAGCGAATGGCCCAGCACGAAGTGATCGATCCGCGGCAACCATTCCGTTTGCGTGTAAAAGTCGTTCAGTCGGCCATCGACGGTAAGATTCAGCGAATGGTCGTCACGGAGCCATTTCAGTTCGGCTCCCGTGGTCTGGTCTTTTTGCTGATCCCATTCGAATTCATAGTACTGTTCAAGGAACGTCCGATCGCTTTGCCAACCAACCTCGGCGGTGACTTGCGGACCGATGTCCAACTGCTGACGATGTCGGGCAAATGCACGTCCGCGATATTCTTCATCAGGAACAATAGCTCGACGGTCCCCGCCCAGGTTGTCCAAGCCTTCGTCTCGGATTCCCCATATATCAATCGTTCCCGCAGCCGGGCCTTGAAACCCGAGCAGGTCGTTACGGCTGTACTGGAAGTCGGTGCCAACCCCGGTGCCGCTGAGGTTCTTGAAAAAGGAACCTCGCTCACTGAGGCTGTCGACGCTATAACGCCAGCGTGTTCCTTCCGGCGGTTCTTGAATGCCCAGTATTTGGTAGAGATCGAACTTGGTCAGAATCTGCGTTCCAAAAATACTGTCTTGGCGAATGGAAAGCCGTTCGAGGTAAGTGAGCGGGTCGTCCAGTCGAGTCGCCAGGCGGGGATAGAAAAGCACCGGAATTCCCGCGACGTATACAAAGTTATTCGTGCCGGTGATCAGCATGTCATGATCCACCACGGCGTCGCCGCTGGGATTGACCGCCGGTTGCCCGGTGAGCGGATCCATGATGGGAGTCTGATTGTCTTGAAACGTTAATTCCTCTGACTGCAGCCAATAACGTGGCACGCCGAGCCGGCTGGAAGTAAACGCGCCGCCGTAGGCGATGAAGTTCTGCTCGTTGACTTGTTGCAATACATTGGCCTTCAACCGCAACAGCCCTTCGAACTGATCGACCGGGGTGAGCATCTCGGCATTCAACACCGTGCCATAGCGCTGGGGCACGTTGTAGTACATGCGTTCGGCGTAGATGACTCGCTGTCCCTGGCTGAAGACAATATTTCCTTCTAGATAGAATTCCAACGGCGTCTCGCCACTTTGGATCGACTCGCCCGAAATTCCCTCGGCGCCAATACCCGAAGTCCAAATGGCAATCCGGTCGGTCTCCAGAACAATCCGCCCCAAGTCGGGAAGGCCAGGAAGCCGCGCCCCTTCGATAATGACCTTCACGCCCGAATCGATGATCAAGATCTGTTCATTGCGTTCGGGAACATTGATCGTCTTGACGTTATAAGGCACGCTGCCGCGAGGCAGAATCTGAATCCTGCGCGCGTTGCCAGGCAGCGTCGGCGCGGTGGGCGTGGGTATTGGTTCGGGCGCGGTGAATTGCGCTGGTTGGACGGATCGCATCGTGGCACGGCGAGCCGCGGTGGCGCGCGGAAGGATGTCCGGAGCTTGAGGCGGCGGCGGTTCCAAACGCAACACATTCATGCGCGCGTCAAGGCGGGAATGAAACTCGCCATACCAGGTCTTGTCGACGAGACCACGGGAAGGACCGCGGCGTGGGTCCGAATCGCGTGGGAATTCAACTTGCACAAAACGGTTGTCGCCGCCCGCTTCAAGATAGGCGAGTACTTGGTGAGGCTCTTGGCTATTCGGCGCGGCACGATCAACCCAAATGATGGCCTGGTCGCCACGAGCCGTCATTCGGGCTTGGCGGATCATGCACCTGCCCCGCAGATACCAAACTTCAAACTCTCCTTGTTGCCAGCGACTGCCTTGATCGGCGGAGATGTCGATGACGGTATTCAGGTTCGCGCCGGGAAGTTCGACTTGCGCGCTGATGGTGCGTCCGGTAGCGACAGACAAGATCGTGGCCGCTAACAACCCCGCGCAGAATAGCCACTGTCGTTGGCGCGCAAACCGATCAACGCGGCGCGGCATCGATGGCGCACACGAAACCAAACTTCGCGCGTGGTTGACTGCACGGTTCAGCGTTGAGGCATCCTTGCCAAACTTCTGCTGATGGCTCGCAACGAAAAGCGAGCACGGGGAACAGATAAGACGGCGAGGATTATAGGGAGCGTCATTTCCGGGAGCAAGGCAAGTTCCAACCTCGTCGCGGACCCCAAGTCGTTAGTTCCCGCCAACTTCCGCTGTCGTCGCATCCGACCGAGTTTGCTGATAGCACTTCCAGCAAGCAACTAGGTGTCGCAGTCCCACGGCGGCGGCCAGGCACACCACTGGCATTAAGGGCGCACGCATACGCATGTTACACCAGTAGAACAAGTGAAGCCCTGTAAAGGACAAACAGATCATCACGCCCCACAGCCACGGAGTTCGCGGAAGGCTGTCCCGTAATTTCCATGCTCCTAGCAACGATAGCATATACAGCAAGGCATACCAAACGGCGGTCAGTACGACCAAGGCTCCCGCCCGATTTGCATGCAGCGGTTGATTGGGCAGCGGACTCCACAAACGGGCCGCGCGCACCACGCATGCATAGCAAAACATCCCCGGCTCGCGTCGGATGTTTTGCCAAGCGAGTTCATAAGCAAAACGATCGGCTTCGAGTTCATTTCGATTTCCCCGCCGCTGTTCCCAATCGAGTTCCCGAGCATCCCAAACGCCCGCTTCATTCTTACGCAAGAACTCGTAAAACCGTGGGTTGTTGCCTAATAGCAACGTATATCCCCCGTGCGTCGTTGCGAAAATCGCCCGACCAAACACTCGCTGGTTGCGAATCGTCCAGGGCACCAACACCGCCGCCGCGACCGCCAGCATGACGCATCCATTTAGCATGCGTTGCCGCCATGTCGCCTGAAGACACAGGGCAACCAAAGCCGATGCGGCCAACCAAATCAGAAACGTGGGCCTGCACAAAATCGCCACACCCAGCGCCCCGCCGGACAACGCGGCCGTCGCCGCCGTCTTCTGTTTGCCGAACAGGGTTAGCAACAGCAGGCCAGCCGCTGCCAGGAAAGTCGCTAGCGTTTCGGTCATCACGAACGTCGACCAGTGCAATGCAATCGGATCGCAACAGAACAGCAGAGCGGCGATCCAGCGCCAACGGCCCAGTTTCCAGCTCAGCCCTAGCCAGTACACCATGGCCACGGTGGCGACGCCCAGCAGGCCATGCAGCAGGCTAACCCGGGCGCGAGATACTAAATCGCCGTCGGCAGTGGCTGCCAAGACGATCGGATACAGAGGCGGGCGATAAGCAACCGGCCGTTTCGCGGAGGTCCCAAACACACCGAACTTGGCCACGTTTTCCGCTACCATGCGGTAGTCATCGATGTCTTGATCCAAATTGACCGGCAATGCCAGCAGCACTCCGAATCGAATCAAGACCGCGATCACCATCAGGCTGGCAAAGCTCTTCCAGCCTGGCAGTGAGAGTTGTTCAGCTTGCGCATCTTCGTTCATTTAAGTTCATTCATCGCGCCCCGGTTCCATTGTAGCAGCGGCCGGTGTGAAAAGATGTTTACGCCGCGCTTTGCCTCACTTGGCAAATAGACTACCCAAACCTGCGCGTAAAACGATCAACCCGGATTATTCACCACGGGAGTCAATAATGGGACTGGCACCGAGTTCATTGTGTTTCCGCGGCGGTGTAGGGGACGCGACTCGGTGCCTGTCCCATTATTGACGGCTCACCCAATAGGCCGTTCACAAAATGGGACAGGCACCGAGACATCCGCCTCAAATCCGCGTCCCTATCCTACTTGGCTCGGAGCCAGTCCCATTTTGTGAACTACTCGTGAATAATCCAGGATCAAATATCTGCTGCCCCTGGCGTTGGCGATGTTCTTCTTTCCATGGATAGCGGACCCGTGAGCTGGACCAACCTCGGTTAGAGTCGCCGACGCCGCGCGGTAGACGTGGCCCGCTTGTGTTTTAGAAAACTGCTGTTGTGAGCCCAGCGGCAGGCCGATAAAAGAATCCACGGACCGCGAGCCCCCGGCGCGGTGTTCTCTCTCGGCATTCTTTTCCGTGGCCCTATTCAGTGGCGCAGGCGAGTCATGCATCGGCGCGAGTTTTTGGCAAACATTGCTAGCTATGGTCTTCTTGGCGGAGCGACTTGCGGCGCCTCTGGGTGTGGGACACTGTTGCATCGTGAACGCTGCGGCCAGCCCCACAGTCGCGACCTTGACTGGAAGGTTGTCGCCCTGGATGGTCTCGGTTTGCTGCTCTTTTTTGTTCCTGGGGCGATCGCGTTCGTTGTGGACTTTTCCACCGGAGCGATCTATTTGCCCCATGACCACCATCCGTCCTGGCCCAGCTACACTCCGGCACCCGCCCATCCGCAAAATGTGAATCCGCATTTGCCTTTGCCTCCGGCGGAGTACTATCAAACGCCTGCAACTCAGTCGGTGCAACCGTTGGGATTGAAACGGCTGCCCATGGACCGTCACGAATTGAACCGGCAAGGCATCGAACGAGTCGTGTCCGAAAACGTGGGGCATCCCGTTTCGCTGGATGAATCGCGGGCCCGAGTCAGCCAGCTAAAACGGCTCGACCGTTTTGCAGTTCAGCGAGATCAGCATCGCGCGGATGCGAAGTTCGGCCACTCGGTGAAAGCCTTTTTCCAAAAGCTCTTGCCCGCGAATCGATTCGTTTCCTAGCGCCTATCCGCGCAATATAATGCGGCGGATGACTGGGCCTCCACATCCGCATCCACACCGTGGCGAGTACCGATCGCTCGTCGCGCCCTAGCCGTCTTTCGATCGCGCCGCGGGTGCCGTAAAAGCTTGACGCAGCATGGCCAGACTCTTCGGAATCGCCGTGCGGTGATCTTCCTTTCCCTCGAATTCCAAGGAGACGTAGCCTCGATAATTGTGCTTTCGCAGAATCGCGGCGACACGATCGTAATCGATTTCGAGCGTGTACCAAGTTCCACCGCCATAGTACGTCTTCGCCTGCACAAACACGGTCTTGGGAGCGATGACTTCAAACTGTTCGTGAGCCGATTCGAGAAAGTTGCCGGTGTCCAAGGTCACTTGCAACCACGCCGAGTCGATCGCATTGACGACCCGCATCACTCCCTTCGCAGTACGGCCTAGGCCCCAATGATTTTCGAGCCCCATGACAACACCACACTCTTCGGCTTTCTTCAGGCACTGCTGGAAGCTGTCGATGACCCATTTGAATCCGTCGTCGTCGGTGTAGCCCTCCAACCGCGGCTCAATTCCTTTGTTCTTCATCAGCTCGTCAAAGTCTTTCGACGTACCCCAGCGGCCCGTGTTCACGCGGATCGTGGGAATTCCTAACTTATAGGCGAGTTCGATGCAGTGCTTCGTATGATCGATGTTCTTTTGTCGAGACTCTTTGTTGGGCGAAACGAAGCTCTGATGAGTCGAAAATCCGCACAAGTCGAGCCCCCGCCGAAACGCCCGCTGCTTGAGCATTTGCAAATAGCCGTTCGACTGGTCGTGCATCTGGACATGCAGAATTTCCACGCCGTCGAAACCCGCGTCGGCGGCCAGATCGATGCACTCTTCGATCTTCAGCTTGGTGTCTTTGCGGTAACGCCAATAAGAATAAGTGGAAACCGCGATTCGATTCGGCCGGGCGGCTTCCTTGTCAGCGGCGAACGAAGGCGTCATCGTTGCGGTTGTCAATGCGCCCGCGACCGCTCCGGCAATAAACTTCCGACGATTGACCATCATGAGATTGCAGCCTCTCAACAATTGACTTAAGTGATAAAGCTCCGCACCGCTGATATCCGACTTGGTGGCGCTGCGTCTTGCTTCCGCGGCGAGCCCCGCGTTCACGTTTCGAATTAGCCTGCCCGCGAAAGGGACAGTTACGATGTTGTATCACAATCGCTTCGGCAACGCCCCGTTTTTTCTAACCACAATCTTCGTCCTGCGCGCGCCCACTCACGATTTTTGCAACACACTTTCCATTTCACAAAATAGCTTTGCTTGTGGCGGTCGACTGGCGAAGGCTTTGTTTGGGGTGGGCCAATTGATCAACGGGCCGGACGAGGTCCAGCTACTGGATTGGGAAGGCCAGACCATCAACGATCACCGCCATACGGCGTCATTGAAACTTGTGGTGCGGGCGTCCCGCCTGCAGCCGAGACGGCCGCACCACAATCCTATCGCTTGCGAGAATATTGTGAAAGCTCCCGCGGGGGGTTAGAATTCCCCTCAGTCGAGAAGAATGCGTGAGAAAATTCGCCTTTGGCGCAAACATGCTGAAATCCTCTCTCCTGACCGCGTTCATCTTCGGCCCCACTCGCCACGACTGTAAGGAGACTCGATGCATACCCGAATTCTTGCCGTGCTGATCACCGCGAGCTTCGCTTTGTCGCTAACTCATGCCGCCGACGACAAGGCCAGCATCGATTTCTTCGAGAAGCACATTCGGCCGGTGCTTGTGTCGAAGTGCTACAAATGTCACTCGGCCAGCGCCAAAGAACTGGGTGGTAATCTGTTGTTGGACACCCGCGAAGGCATTCGCATGGGTGGCGACTCGGGCAAGGCCGTAGTGCCCGGCAACTCGGACGACAGCATCATTCTGGAGGCGCTCCGCTGGGAAGGCCTGGAGATGCCGCCCGAGGAACAACTTCCCGAAGACACGATCGCAAAATTTGAACAGTGGATTCGAACGGGTGCTACCGATCCACGTGATGGAAAATCCGCACCCATTCGCCGGACGATCGATCCTGAGAAGGCTCGCGAATTCTGGTCGTTCCAGCCTCTTCGAAATCCCGAAACGCCCAGGCCAAACTCCGATTGGGCATTCAGCGATATCGATCGTTTCGTACTTGCAAAGCTCGAGGCAAAGAACATTCAACCGGTCGCGGATGCGAATCCCCGAGTACTTGCGCGAAGGCTCTATTTTGACATCATCGGTATCCCGCCCACGCCTGAACAGTTGGACGCGTTTGTGGCCTCGGCCACTCGGGATCGCCAGGCGGCGATCGAGGATCTCGTTGACGAGTTGCTCTCCTCTCCACACTTTGGCGAGCGCTGGGGGCGACACTGGCTGGACGTAGTTCGCTATGGCGAATCAACCGGCATGGAGCGCAATGCAACTTTCCCGTACGCCTGGAAATATCGCGACTGGGTCATTCGCGCCTTGAATTCGGACAAACCTTTCGATCAATTTGTCCGCGAACAGGTGGCTGGCGACATGCTGCCGTTCGGCTCGGATGAGCAGCACCAGCAGAACTTGATCGCGACCGGATTCTTGACACTCGGTCCCAAGTCGTTGAATGACACCAATAGAGAGAAGTTCGCCATGGACGTCGTGGACGAGCAGATCGACGTGACGACGCGGGCCTTCATCGGATTGACAGCGGCCTGCGCCCGCTGTCATGACCACAAGTTCGATCCCATTCCCCAGAAAGAGTATTACGGTCTAGCCGGCATCTTTCGCAGTACCGAAACACTCTATGGCACGGGCGGAGCCGGTGGAAATCGTAACCCCGGGCCGCTGCTGTCGTTTAGTAACGGTAAAGTGTCGACCATCAAAGCCAAGGGTAATGCGAAAGGCAAACAGGCGGCCAACAAGAAACTTGCCGCGGCGAAGAAAAAGCTGGCGCGATTAAAGCAACAGGTCAAGAAGAACCCCGATGTTGAAAAGCGGCTGAAGAAACAAACCCAAAAGCTGGAAACACAAATCGCCCAGTTCCAAAAGCAAATCAAGCAACAGAAGGGCCAGGCGGCGAATTCTCCCAAAGGGGGTGAATTGATGATGGCCGTTCTCGATTCATCCAATCCCCATGACACGGAACTGAGAATTCGCGGAGAGCCGAACGATAAAGGCGAATCGATTCCGCGCGGCTTTCTGACCGTTGGCAGCGTCGGCAACGTACCGCGAGTCGATGTCTCGAAGAGCGGTCGGCTGGAACTCACGGAATGGCTGACACAAAAGGACAACCCGCTGACCGCTCGGGTGGCCGTGAATCGGATTTGGCAGCATCTGTTTGGACGGGGCATTGTCGCAACGGTCGATAACTTTGGAGCGAACGGCGATCGGCCGACCCATCCCGAATTGCTGGATCGGCTCGCCAGCGACTTCATCGCCAACAGCTGGTCCGTGAAAAAGATGACTCGCTCGATTGTGCTGAGTCGAACTTATCAGCTTGGCGGGACCGACAACCGGTCGGCGCAATCCGTCGACCCCGACAATCACTTCTTGTGGCGATCAAACCATCGGCGTCTAGAGGTCGAGGCAATCCGCGATTCGATGCTGGCTTCCAGCGGTCAGCTTGACCCCGAGCCGGGCAAGGGATCGATCGTGCAAACCGTCGGCGACGGAATCGTCGGGCGAAATCTGCAGCCGGCGCAGTTTGTTTCGCAAAACAAGAAACGCAGCGTCTATTTGCCGATCGTTCGCGGTGAGGTGCCCGAAATCTTCAAGGTATTTGATTTTCCCGAGCCGAGTATGATTGCCGGACGCCGCGATGTGACGACGGTTGCCACGCAAGCGCTGTACATGATGAACAGCGACTTCGTCATCGAGCAGTCGACCGAGTTGGCAAAGCGACTGCTGGCCGACGACGGGATGGACGACGCCCGCCGAGTCGATCTGGCGTATCAGTTGACACTTTCCAGAATGCCGACCAAGGAAGAAGTCGATTCGTCGTTGAGCTTTGTCGAAGAGACCGCCGCGTCCTTGGGCGGTGAAGGCGGGCCGAAACCATCCAAGAATGACATGCCGACGGTCAAGGCGTGGGCCGGATTGGCTCAGGCCTTGTTCGCTTCCGCGGAATTTCGCTACGTCGAATAAAACGCTACGTCGAATAAAGCAAGTGGCCTCACACAAAATACACAGGATGAATCTCATGTTGGATCTAACTCGTCGAAACGTTTTGAAGTCGTTGTCTTGCGGATTCGGATACATGGCGTTTGCCGGATTGGCTCACGAAGCCGCGGCGAAGGAGCAGTCGTTCGCCAACCCTTTGCGACCCAAGCAGCCGCATTTCCCCGCGAAGGCCAAACGCATCATCTTCCTGTGTATGCGCGGCGGGCCGTCGCACGTGGACACATTCGACTACAAGCCCGGTCTGAAGGAGCATGAAGGGAAGTCCCCGGGCGACGTCGGCCAAGGGCTGAACAATCAAAAAGGCCGCAAGCTGATGCCGTCACCGTGGGAGTTCAAACCGCGTGGCGAAAGCGGCCTGTTGATCTCCGACCTGTACCCGCATCTTTCAAAGCACGCCGACGACCTGTGCCTGATCAATGGAGCGTGGACCGACATCCCCAACCATCCGCAGGCGCTTGTTCAGTTCCACACGGGCAACTTTCAGTTTGTGCGACCTTCGATGGGCGCGTGGGTTCTGTATGGGCTAGGCACCCAGAATCAGGATCTGCCCGGCTTCGTCACGATGAAGCCGCCCGCGCGGTTGGGCGGAGCACAGAACTACGGTGCGGCTTTCCTACCCGCCGTCTATCAGGGAACGAAGATCGGCGGACAGGGACGCAACCTGGCCCAGACGGGAATCGGCAATATCGCCAACGGCCAATTTCCCACCGACGTCCAGCGCAAGCAGGTGGACTTTCTCCAGTCGCTCAATCAGAATCTCGCCGAGCGGCAGCCACGAAATTCTGAAATCGATGGCGTGATCGAATCGTACGAACTCGCCTTCCGCATGCAGTCCGCCGTGCCTCGGGTAATGGATCTGGGCGAAGAGACCCAACAGACCCTCGACAAATACGGCGTGGGCACCGGCCAAACCGACGACTTCGGCCGCGCTTGCCTGATGGCCCGCCGATTCACCGAAGCGGGTGTACGGTTCATCGAGTTGACTCACGAAGGCTGGGACCAGCACAACAGCCTGCGGGATCGGTTGGCGAGGAATTGCGGCGCAACCGACCAACCAATGGCCGCGCTGATTTCCGACTTGAAACAGCGCGACCTGTTGAAGGACACGCTGATTGTTTGGAGCGGCGAGTTTGGACGCACGCCGGCGGTGCGAAGAGACGACGGCCGAGACCATAACGCCTCTGGATTTTCAATGTGGATGGCGGGGGGTGGAATCAAAGGCGGCCAGCGTTATGGGATGACCGACGAATTCGGGATTGCCGCGACCGAGGACAAATTCCACGTCCACGACTTCCACGCCACGGCTCTGCACCTGCTGGGCCTGGATCACAAGCAGCTAACCTATCGTTACGCTGGCCGCGACTTCCGCCTGACCGACGTCCACGGAAACGTCGCCGAAAAGATGATCGGCTGACAAAGTTCCGCGGGTTGGCAAAACTGCGGTCGTGGATTGTCTCGTTGCCCTATTCACGTTTCGGCTGCCAGAAAAAAGTTGCGGCATACACTTCCATGCTGGTGTGCAACCCCACTGTCCGGCTGGTAGAATTCCTCCTCTGAATAATTCGCACTGCCCGCCCTCAACAGCAATCAGGCCAAATTCTTGGACACCGAAAGTTTCGTCACACTCGCCTTTGGCCTCATCGGCGGCTTGGGCATTTTCCTGTTGGGCATGAAGCATATGTCCGATGGAATGCAGGCCATCGCGGGAGCCAACCTGCGTCGGATGATCAGTGCGGTCACCAACCACCGCCTGATGGCCACCGGTGTGGGCACACTGGTCACCTGTGTCGTGCAGTCCAGTTCCATCACCACGGTCCTCGTAATCGGCTCCGTCAATAGTGGGGTGATGACGCTGTCCCAGGCAATTGGCGTCATCATGGGGGCGAACATCGGCACGACCATCACCGGTTGGATCCTCGTACTAAAAATCGGCAAATACGGATTGCCGCTGCTGGGCGTCATGGCACTGGCCTATCTTTTTCTCAAAGGCGATCGCTGGCGATTTTGGGCGCTTTCGCTGATGGGCGTCGGCATGATCTTCTTCGGCTTGGAATTGATGAAGGACGCCTGCTCGGTCATCAAGGAGATGCCGGAGTTTGAGTCGTGGTTTCAGCGCTTTCAAGCCGACGGTTATTTTGGAGTGTGGAAGTGTGTCTTGGTTGGATGCGTGCTGACCATGCTGGTGCAGTCGTCATCGGCCACCTTGGGAATTACTATCTCGCTGGCGTTTCAAGGAATCATTTCGTATGAAACGGCCGCCGCCCTGGTACTGGGCGAGAACATCGGCACCACGATCAC
>JAJDEH010000082.1 GCA_029259935.1 Planctomycetota bacterium | reverse complement strand
CGACCCCGCCGAACGGCCTGATTTCGTGATTCACAGTTACACCAAAGATCTTTCGGGAACTGGTTCGACGATTGCGGGCGTCGTCATCGGCCGCAATGAAGAGATGTTTATTCCCAAGGGCGAAACCGTCGACGGCAAGCCGTGGAACGAAACCATGTTTTGGAATGTGTACTATGTGAAGGGGGCATTTCTGAATGCCGATGCGGCCTACGACGTCATTCAGGGGATGCGAACGCTGACCGTTCGCATGCTGACGAAATGTATTAACACTGAAATCTTGTCGAGGTTCTTCGCCGCTCATCCCAGCATCAACGTCCATTGCAACGCGCTGGACACCGACGAGAACTCGCGCCTGCGAAAGGCGCTTTCGCGAATTCAGTTGCCGGCCCCACTGTTCACCATTGATATGGATGATGTGCCCAAACAGGCATTCCAACGGTTTTTCGATTCGCTCGATCCGACATTTGCCCACATGATCAGCCTCGGCCAGTCGAATACGATTATCAGTTGTCCCGCGCTCACGACGCATTCGGAACTAAGCGAGGAAGCACTGGGGGAAAGCGGCATTCGGCAAACGACGATTCGCTTTGCCGTGGGCGACGAGGATCCGCAGGACTTGATCACGCATTTTGTTCACGCAGCCCGGCTGGCCATCGATCCGCTGGTCCCGGGATTCTCGGCTCGGTTCATGGCAGATTCTGAAATCGAAGAACTCATCGAGCAATGCTATCTAGATTCGCATCGGCGATACATTCAATCGAAGCGGTCCACTTCCCACTAATTAAGGATCGTTCACGAAACAAGTGTCGCGTTTTGATCAGCCGTTGGGCGTTAGCCACAGTTTTTCAGAACCGGACGCTAACGCATTCCGGCTAATGGGACACTAATTGCTCGAACGATCCTAAATGGGCCGTAACTGCCATGGAGATAGGGGATTACATCACTCCAGAGCGAAGGCCGCTGATTCAATCAAACTCAGTTTCTGTTTCTATTCTGCCGATTTACTGATATATTAACGCTTGTTGATGGATGGTGATTTCCGTCCCGATTCCAGTTCAACCAACGAACTGCCCCACCGAAGCTAACCCACCTTACAAAGAGACTCCAAGAGAAAAAACATGGCCCGACAGACAACTGATTTTTGTGACCGTGTCTCCCGTCGAGTTGCCCTACAAGCTGGATTGGCAGGCACCATTGGGCTCGGTCTGCCCGAGCTGCTGCGACAACGGGCGCTGGGAGCCGAGCAGGGATCACCCGTGAAGGACACGGCGGTCATCTTCTTGGAATTAGCGGGCGGGCCGACTCAACACGAAACTTACGACCCCAAGCCGAACGCTCCCTCGGAGTATCGTGGTCCGCTCACGCCCATTGCCACCAGCATTCCCGGTGTGCAGTTCAGCCAGTACATGGCCCAGCAAGCGCGCATCATGGACAAGCTGGCCGTGATCCGATCGATGCATCACGATTCCGGCAGTCACGGAACCAGTGCTCATCTCACCCAAACCGGCTACTATCTGCAAAACCGGCAAAACCGCGAAAACGACATGCCGTCGATCGGATCCTACGCGGCCAAAATTCGCGGGCCCAATGCCGAAGGCCTTCCGGGCTTTGTATCGCTGCCGCGCAACATGCGGTTCGGCGGAGCGGCTTGGCTAGGTAAAGGATTCAATCCTTTTCAGACGATGAAGGATGCTCACGACAAGAATTTCCAAGTGGCAAATTTGACGTTGCTGAAAGGCCTTGATAACGGGCGTCTCTCAGACCGGCAACAGTTGTTGCGGGGATTCGACGCCAGCCGCCGCATTCTGGATACGCGCGGAGTGGCTGACGCTACCGATCGTTTCACGCGGGCCGCGTTCGACATGGTCACGGGCGAGTTGGCTCAGCGGGCCTTCAACGTTTCCCAAGAAGATCAAGCGACACGCGATCGCTATGGCATGAATGCCATCGGCCAGAACACTCTATTGGCGAGGCGTTTGGTCGAACATGGTGTGACCCTGGTTTCAGTCCGAGCCAACAGTTTGGGCTCCTGGGACGATCATCAAAAAATTGCCGACCGGATGAAAGCCAAGGGGCCCGGCTATGATCAGGCCGTGGCCGCATTGGTCGAGGATCTTCACGAGCGCGGTCTCAACCGGCGAGTGATGGTTGTATGCATGGGCGAATTCGGGCGCACTCCCAAGATCAATGGCAACGCGGGCCGCGATCATTGGGGCCGAGTGATGAGCGTCGTGCTGGCCGGAGGCGACATTCGCACTGGCCAAGTCATCGGCGCATCAGATAGTCAAGGCGCGGTTCCGGCCGCTCTGCCGTATCGCCCCGAGAACGTACTCGCCAATCTGTACCGCCACTTGGGTATCGACACCAGTGCGACTTATCGCGATAACTCCGGTCGTCCCCGCTATGTCTTGGAACGCCGCGAGCTGATCGAAGAGCTGGGCTAGTATTTTGTCAGGACTTAGTTTTCGGGTGGCTGGGGTCGAGTGAAGCGAGCCCCCAGGATTCGCGCTGGGGGCTCACGTTGTTCGACCCCAGCCACCCAGCCGAAATCCAAGCTGCGATGGAATACTAGCAGTTCGCTTTCGCCGAAAGGGACCCGGCACGGGTTGAAATGGAAGAGGGGCGTGCGCGAAGCCTCGGCGAAAATGCGCCACTAGCGGATGCGCTACATTTGAGCCAAAATGGACACCGCTCCCGTCAACTAACGAATGAACGCCTCTTCCACCCCTTCGAATGACCAACATGCCCGAGACCTTTATCCTCATCCCGGGCCGCACCAGCAAGCAGGGATGCGGGATCAATGAAGGGAAGTTCGGCGACACTTATCAACGTGAAATTTACACGCTTCAAGTGGCTCCGGAAGACATGCAGCGGTTGGGATTGTCCAACGGCGATCAAGTGCGGCTGACTAGCGACCACGGTCAAGTTGAAGTTGCCGTCATTTCGTCCAAGAGTGACGAGCTTCCCCCCGGGCTGCTGTTCATTGCTTATGGGGATCTGTCGAGCAAGCTGATGGGCGGCGACACACATGGATCGGGAATGCCGACCAGCAAGGGAATGGATGTGCAACTTGAACGCGTGAATCCATAAAAAGGGAACTCATGTCCACGGCAACTGATAGCGACTCGAATCTGAAGATCGTAAAAGACGCCACCTGTACGTTTTGTGGCTGCGTCTGCGACGACATCGATTTGAAAGTCGACGGCCACAAGATTGTGGAGGCCAAGCGAGCCTGTGTGTTGGGAACGTCATGGTTTCTAAATCATGAAATCGAAGATACGCCTTCTTGCCACATCGACGGCAAGCCGGCCAGTGTCGAAGACGGCATCGAGCGCGCATCGCAAATTTTGGCTGGAGCTAAATACCCATTGATCTACGGCCTGAGCGATACAACGTCCGAGTCGCAGCGAGTGGCGGTCGGAATCGGAGACTGGATCGGCGGCAACATCGACACAACCACCAGCGTCTGCCACGGTCCGTCCGGAATGGCCTTTCAAGGCGTGGGCGAAGCGACCTGTTCGCTGGGTGAAGTCAAGAACCGCGCGGACATGGTCATCTTTTGGGGATCGAATCCGGCCGAAAGCCATCCCCGGCACTTTACGAAATACAGTTTGATGCCCAAGGGCATGTTCATTCCCAATGGACGCAAGGATCGAACGTGTGTTGTGGTCGATGTCCGCAAGACGAAATCGGCCAAGGCGGCGGACATTTTCGTACAGATCAAACCGCGAAAAGATTTTGAAGGGCTGTGGACGTTGCGGGCCTTGGCCAACGATGTCGAGCTGGATCCGAAGGAGGTCGAGGAAAAGACCGGCCAACCGCTATCGATGTGGCAAGACCTGATGGATCGCATGAAAGCGGCCAAGTTTGGCATCATTTTCTTCGGCATGGGCGTCACTATGACGCGCGGCAAGCATGCCAATAGTGAAGCGCTGCTGTCGCTAACGCGGGACATGAACCGGCATACGCGTTTCGTCTGCAAACCGAACCGCGGGCACGGCAACGTGACCGGCGCGGACAACGTCGTGGCGTGGCGGACCGGTTATCCCTTTGGCGTCAATTTGGGACGCGGTTATCCGCGATTTAATCCGGGCGAGTACACGGCCTCGGATGTGCTAGCGCGAGGAGAGGCCGATGCCGCGATGATCGTGGCCAGCGACCCGATGTCGAATTTCAGTCAACCGGCGCGCGAGCATTTAGCTTCCATTCCCTATGTGGCCTTCGATCCCAAGGAGACGCCCACCACGCGTAGCGCGGCCGTCGCCTTCACGGTGGCGACTTACGGGATCAACGTGCCAGGAACGGTCTACCGCATGGATGATGTGCCGATTCCTCTACGACCGGCCTTCGATTCACCTCATCCGAGTGATTACGATATTCTGACGGGAATGGAGCGCCGCGTGCGCGAGTTGAAGGCCGCCAGTTTTCCTAAATCCAACGCACGCGTTTCGTTGCGCTCGCATTCCTAATCGCGCCATGGTCGCTTCCGCTGCAAGGGTATCTTGATGAGCGTGGAATTGTTGATTCAGGAAGGCCAACAGTTGGTGGATGCGGGACAATACGACGAAGGACTTGCGACGCTTGATCGCGCGTTGCTGGCCGACCCCAACTCTGGATACGCCTGGTATTGCAAGGGATGCGCGCTCAGTCAACTGGGCCGGCACTTGGATGCCGTGCAGTGCTACCAGCAAGCGACTGAGTGCGCGCCGGAAAACCCGATCGGTTGGTACAACTTGGGCAATGCGCTCCAGGCGCTGGAAAAGATCGACGAGGCCATTGAGTGTTTCGACATGGCCGTCACGTTGAACTCGGATTTCGCCGATGCCTGGATCAACAAGGGGCGTTTGCTGGACGATTCCGGGCGTAGCGAAATGGCACTGGAGTGTTACGATAGTGCCTTGAAGTTGACGCCCGACGACGTGATCGCTTGGTCCAATCGAGGCAACAGTTTGTGCAAGCTGGCCCGCTACAAGGCGGCGCTTTCCAGTTACGGCCAGGCCCTTAAACTCGATAAGGAGGATGTCGTCGCCATCTTTGGCGTGGGAGAATGCTTGCGTGAGTTGGATCGACCCCGCAAGGCGTTGGCGTACGTCGAACGAGGGCTCGAGTTGTTGCCCGAGCACACGGCAGGTTGGTGCGAGAAAGCGATATTGCTGTCGAGCCTGGAGCAATATGAACAAGCCGTCAACGCGATCCAACGCGCTGCCGCGCTCAATCCGGGCGTGCCCGAGATCTGGAACAACCAGGGCGAAATCTTGACCAGTATGCAGCGATTCGCGGCGGCTATCGAAGCATTCGACACGGCGTTGTCGCTGGAAGCCGATTACGCGCCGGCATTGTTTGGCAAGGCTCGCGCATTGCTAAACATGGAAGACGCGAGTGGATGCGCCGCGGTCTGTCAACAATTCCTCGCCCGCGCCGAGCCTTACGACCCGCTCTACGACGAAGTCCGCATGATGCTCGATATGAGCACGACGCGCCCAGACTGACTCTCCATTCGCTTGGCGAATGAGGTACCTAAAACTAAACTGAGGGAGAGGTATTTCGTTTCCAGGAGCGATCAATGTCGCGCGCCCGATTGTCGCAATTTCCCTCGGCCGAACTGGCGGACCTGCTACCTGCGTCGGTCGCCGTGGAAAACCGAATCATCCCGATCGGCGAGATTGGAGACACTTTGGTCGTCGCTTCGGATCTGGAATTGGTTGGCGAGCGTCGCGACAAACTGACGTTCATTCTCAACCGAAGCCTTCGATCCGTTCCGCGATCCTCTGCTTGGATTGATGCTACCTTGGCAGAGGTATACGCCCCGAGATTTCGAGAATCTGAAGCATTTGAATGTACGTGTACGTTTTGGCCGTTTGCGCATTGGGACGATGAAGAAGGAACGCTGTTCATTAAAACGACCGGTTTCGACGGCGAAGTATTTTGGACGGGCGCTCTTGAAATGCCACCGGATCATGTGGACCGCGATTTCTGGCTGTGGGTGTTTACAATCCCGCAATTTCAGCAGTTGATCGATGAACAGGAAGTGCCAAAACTAAAGCGGATATGGCGACGATACCTTTCCCGCTGTGGCAACCGTTATCTTTCCCGCTAGGTCCAATGGATCGAAGGGGCGCTCGGCAGGGTTACGTTTGCAATCTACCTAAAAAAACGCGAACGACATTCGCCACTTCGACTCGGATTTGGTTAAGATAGGTGACCAACCGTGGAACTCAAACGCCGACCGGTCTCACCCGTTCGACGGAGAAGAAAAAAATTTAGGAGTCAATTCGTGAGCATCAGAATCACTCGTGGAGTTTCCTCTTTGAACGCATCCGTTTTCACCCCCGTATTCGTTTCGATCTTGTGGCTTGCAATGGCGACCCAGTCGGGGAGCGCCGGCGAATTGGCCAAGGCCGTCGCCAGTACGGGATCAGGTCAGACCTGGGCTCAGTGGCGGGGGCCTTACGGAACTGGGCACAGTAATGAGCGTGACCTGCCCGTATCCTGGAATGACGACAATGTGCGCTGGATTGCGGAACTCGGTGGCCGCGGCCAATCTTCGCCCATCGTCTGGCAAGATCGCATCTTTCTTACCATCGCCAGCCAGGATGGTTACGACTGTGCCATCCTAGCGATCGATCGCAAGGGCGGGAAAGAACTGTGGAAAACACCTGTCCGCAATGAAACGCCCGAAAAGCTGCATTCCATGAACACTTGGGCTACGCCGACGTGCGCTTGCGATGGCGAGGTCGTGGTGGCGTCGTTCGGCGACGGCGGTCTGCACTGTTGTGATCTGAGTGGAAAGAATCTGTGGTCCCATGATCTTGGCAAGTTTGATCGCCGAGGCTGGGGTAGCGGCAGTTCACCCGTGATCGTCGGCGATCTGGTGATCCTCACCTGCGACGCCGACAATTCCGCGTTCATGGTCGCCTTTAATAAGACATCCGGCAAGGAAATCTGGCGGACGGAACGACCGAACAATCGCAGCTTCAGCACTCCGCTGCTGATCGACACCGGCAAGCGTAAAGAACTGGTCGTGAATGGCCATGCCGGCATCCATGCTTATAACCCGGCCAACGGTGAATTGCTGTGGTATTGCCTGGGCGGCACCGGTCGCGGCACACCGACCGTGGTCACGGGGAACGGAATGGTGATCGTGGTCAGCGGGCGCAGTGGACGTGACGGTGACTTGATGGCGATCGAGCCTGGCGGAAGCGGCGATGTCGCCAAGACGCATCTCAAGTGGAGCAAGAAGCGGGGTGGACGGGACCTGCCTTCACCGATCGTGGTTGGCGACTATTTGTTTATCGTCAACCTGCGACCTGGCATCGCGACTTGCTATGACGTAAAAAGCGGCGAGCAGTTGTGGCAGCAACGGATGGGAGGCAGTTTTTCGGCTTCGCCCATTGCGGTGGACGGCCTGATTTATGTGTTGAGCGAAGCGGGAGAAACCACCGTCATCAAGCCCGGCAAGAAATATGATGAGGTTGCCCGCAACCGTCTTCCCTCGGAGAAAGACGAAATCTTTCGTGCCTGTCTGATGCCATACGACGGACGGATTTATTGTCGCAGCGACCGTCGGCTATTCTGCATCGGAAAAACCGGATCGTAGGCAGACCGCTTAGGGAGACGAACGATGAAAGTGGACATGACGCCACTGGCCATCACTTTGTTCCCAGACGCGAGTTTCCTCGAATCGATTTGTTTTTGTCCTTCCGTCGCTATCGGTGAACTGGATCAGTCGCACATAGCTGACGACGGCCGCTGAATCCCCGACCAGACGCACATGCGGTGCCGTCAGCGTGCTGTTGTGCGGTCCCATGTGGCCGCCTTGATCGAAGTAGAACTGATGGAATCCCAGCCCTTCCACCAGATGGCCGCATGCTTCCGGTTCGAAGGCGGTCAGCGTGGGATCACAGAGTCGCTGGTAGGATTCCCAATCGCCCGCGCTGATGCACTGGAGCAAGCGTTCAGTCAATTCCAGAAGTTCGGACGTCACCTCGTCGGTCATGTCGCTGCCTTTCTTTCCGCCGCTTGCACCTTGCCGCGAGCGGAGATTCTACGCCGTGCAAAGCGGATTGTTTGCGGCGAGATTCCTCAACCCGTCGTCCGTCCCGCGCCGTCGCCACTGGGCACCTCCGGAGCGGACTTGTAGGCCGTCATCGTGGAGGCTGGAGTGTGAGAAATGCGCGTAGCGTAAATTTCGTGCTTGGTTCACGCAATCGTTCGATCGAACGGACCGAAAAGCCGGCCCGGCTGGCCACCAAGGCCAAGGATACCATGCTGAAGATATGGTGGTGTTCGACAAAGAACTCTTCCCGACCCGGGCCCTCGACCGCGGCGGCTTCTCCATCGGGTACTTCGACGTAAACGAACCCGTCACGAGCTAGGTTGTCTTTCGCTTTGACTAGCATCTTGACAGGATCTTTGACGTGTTCCAAGACCTTATTCAGAGAAATCGCGTCGAAGTGACCGACATCCTGAGCGTCGAAAAAATCACCACAAACAGCCTCAACCCCAACCACCTCGCACGCGTGCGCTGCGGCGCGAGGGTCGGGATCCAATGCGGTTCCCTGCCAGCCGGCCGCCTTCATTCGATGTAGAAACACGCACAAGCCGGAGCCGACATCAAGAATGGTTGGCGCGTCGCCAGGCGGCTTGGCCGTCGACCAGTAGTCGGCCGCGAATTGCAGGATACGCTCGCATCTTCCCACGTTGTCCGACTTGGCGGGATCGAGCGAAATGATTCGTTCGAATGTGCGGCGAAAGCCATCGCTGCCATAAGTCGACTCAACATATTCCGCCGTGTAAACCTCGGAGTCGTCCATCTCGTGGACCGACATCAGATGGCCGCATTGGCCGCACTTCAGCACTTGCCGGTGATAGTTGCCACCGCTGCTAAACTTGAAGCGAGTTTCGCCGACGGGCGGCTCGTGATAAGTAAACGTCGTGGCAAGCTTCTCGCTACCGCATCCGTAGCAGCAGATATCCTGAGCGACATGCATGGACTCTTCCTTAATACATGGGCTGTGGCAAATCGAATTGCGCAGCGGGGCGACGCAACTCACCGCTCGCCGTTTTTGAATATTCTAGTGTTCGGCAATCGCCGCGGCGGGCACGGACCGGCCAAGCGCGTCGTTCCGAGGATCGGCGAGCGACTGCAGCCACAGTTCGAGGTTGACCAGTTGCCACAGAAACATCATGTGATTTTCAACGAGCTCGCCTGAATCGATAATCCGCTGATGCTGTTCGGCGATCCGCTCAACTTCAGCCACGTTGTAAATCCCTCGTTCGCGAAACGTTCGGCTGTGAATCAGATCCATCAGGTCTTCGCGACAAGTTCCAGAAAACCAAACGTGCGCCGGGGCGTTCCAGCCGGTCTTCGTAATCCGCGTTCGTGTTCCCTCTGGTAAAATACCTTGGGTGGCGGTCCGCAACAGCCGTTTGGTGACGCCGTCGCGGATCTTGTGTTGTCCCGACACGCGGAACATGAATTCGATCAGCCGGTGGTCGAAGAACGGTAGGTAGTTATCCAGGTTGAAAGCGGTTGCTTGCCGATCTTCCGCCCGCAGACAGCACGGCGCCGTTTCCCGGAACATGTCCTGGTACGTGCGGTTCTTCAAGTAACTCGTGAACGGGTGATCCATCGCCGGCTGGAACTTCGAGAGGTCGAAGTAGTCGGTATTTAGCGCCGAAGCATAGCGGGTCATGCGACTGGCTTCGGGCAAGCACTTGCCGGGAACGGACAAATCAACGATTCGGCCAAAGCACTCTTCGACCAACTCGGGGCTCTTGCGAAAAATCGGATGATCGTGGTATTCGATCCAATACTTAATTTCTTTCCGCAATTGATCTTCAGCGCCGGCTAGCCGCAAATCGGCGAAATGGAAAAAGAAGTATTCGTATTCGCCAGCGTTTAGTTCGTCGCCGCCGAGCCCGCCGAACAGGCTCCCTTTGCCGAGTTTCGTTGCCTGCTCACAGAGCAAAAAATGCGACAACCAAGTGGCTGTGGCCACCGGTTCATCATGCACGTCGATCATCCGTCGCACGGTCGACATCACGTCGGGAGTGCCGAGGGCAATCGTGTGCCAGTGGTTGACGGTTTGGTCCAAGATCGTGCGAATCTCGTCGCTCTCGTCGTAGGTTTTGTCTTCGTAGACGGTCGAAAAGGCGTCTTGCTTTTGGCCCGTGGCGCGAACGGCCGAGGCGAGTACCGAAGATGAATCCATGCCTCCCGACAAGGTGAACCCGGGGCGATCGGCGGCTTGAACGCGAATTCGCACGGCGTCCATCAGCAACTCTTGATACTGATCCGCCAGTTGTTGTTCATCGTCCGCAAAGTCTGGAAGGTCTTCCAAGCTCCAATAACGAAACAGCTTGCTGCTTCCGTCCTTCCAGCGCAGCACATGGGCCGCCGGCAACTGGGCGATGTCGCGATACGGCGAAGCATGGGGATCGTTGTCGAAGTAGCGGTAATGCGACGCGGCAAAGATCGCCACGAATTGCTCGTTCACTTCGTTGCTGATGCTGGACAATTTCAGCAGGGAACGCGCTCGCGAGCCGAATCCAAACAGAGTGGATTGGTCGACATAATACAGCGGCTTGGCACCGACACGATCACGGGCCAGCCACAGTTCATTTTCGTCGTGGTCATACAATGCGATCGCGAAGTCGCCATTGATCTTGGCGACACCGTCGCGAAAACCATGTTGGCGGTAGAGCTTGGCCGTGATTTCGGCTTCCGAACTGCCGCTGGGAAGTTCATCGCGGTTGAAAAAGCACCCGTCGACGACGACCGAAATGTGACCGTCGTCGAAGACGGTCTGTTCCGACTTCCATCCAGTCCAGCCGATTGCCGCGCGCTGGCCGATTGCCACGCCACGAGTCCACGACTGCGACGCGACGGCCGACAGCATATCTTGCAATGAACCTTGAAGATCTTGGCTTGCCCGTGGTTGTACGATTCCGGCTATTCGCGACACGTTCAGTTCGCTCCGTGGGGGCTGTTTTTGGTGGCTACGAAGAACTTCCAGTAGTGCGGGTAATCGATGACCATTTCGGGCTCGCCCGCCGTGCGGCGATCGACGACCGCCGTCACTTGAAATCCGTGCGAGCGGATGAAGTCGACGAACTCGCGCTGGTCGTACGTGTTGACGTAGACCTTTAGTGGCCGCTCCAAATACTTGTCGGTAACGTAATCACACCGAGAAGTCGTGTGACACGACTCTCGGAGGATTACGGTCTTTCGGGCAACGTGCAAGAGGCGCTCGAGGGGGCGATGAAAGTTGTCGATGTTCGACAATACGTTCATGCAAACGACATGATCCGCCTGCCCGGCCATGTCTTCGATACGCATCACTTGTAAGCGGTCGGCGGGCAGTCCCCGCGCGGGTAGATTTTTTTTGCCAATTTCAATAAGCGTTGGCGCGGCGTCGATTCCCGAATACTCGACGGGAATGTCGCGACTCTGGAGCGAATGGAAGAAGTAGCCACTGCCGCAGCCCACATCCAACAACGAGTCGCCAGGCTGCACCAAGGGTTGCAGCAACTCGGCGGCTTGAGCGGCGCAGGTCATTTCTTCAGCTTCCAGTCGGCAGCGGCGCGTGTACAGATCTCGAACCGTGCTGCTATGTTCCCAGATGCAGTAATCCAGCCAGCCGTCCGCGCGAATCACGCTCGCCTCCCGGTTACAATGAACGCCGAGGCCATGAAGTATCCGCGCCAGTCGTGCGGGTTTTCCATCGCCAAACTCTGTTGGCGAAAGAAACCGGGCAAGTCTTGCTCAAACATCGGTGGCAGACAGTGATAGTGATAGAACAGCACATTCACGTCGCGTAGGCCCGCCTCTTCGAATTGTTGTCGTAAGATCAGTGGATTGTGAGTTCGCGACAGGACCTCGTCGTAGCCCGGTTCATCTTCCTTGCCGCGACGTACCGGCGGCTGATCCATGCGGAATTGTTTTTGGAACGCTTCCAGCGAATCTGCTAGCGCCTGGCCACTGCCATTGGCCGACTCTTGCAATCGTTTTGGTCGAATCAAATCTTGGAGGATGAATTCGTAGGAGTAGCGGTTCAATGTGAACAGCGAAAACAACTGGTTGCGTGCCTCGGCCGCGATCAGCCCACCCGGTTTGACCGCGTCGCGCAGATTGTCGATGACCGTCCGATCTTGATCTTGTGGAATATGCGGTAACACGCCGATACAGACAGCCGCGTCGAATCCGTGTTCCGGTCCGTCGATCGGCGGCTGAAACGATTCGCGACTCAGCACACTGCCTTCCCAAATGCGATCCGCCGACGTGCCTAGCGATTCGACGATGCGTCTTCCTTCGGCGACCATTTCCGGCGTCAGGTCGAAGCCATAAAGCTGTAAATTCTGGTCCGCCAGTTCCCGCAGGAACGATGCCGGGCCGCAACCGGCATCCAAAACGTTTTTCGCCCCCGATTCAAGAATGACGCGTTTCAGTAGCGCCGAATGCACCGCGGGGTAGGGCGCTCGATCGCCGTAGTAGTCATCGTAGTAAGTCTCGCTCCACGTCGAATAGCAGTGTTTAACCGACGCTTCGGTTGATTCCGCACTCATGAGCACTCCGAGTCGTTCTGGGTCACGCGGCGCACCAGCCTTGCAGCATTCTTCTCGATTCCGACCGCCGCAACGGGCAGAAATGTTAATAGCATCATGGCAGCACCACAAGATCAATCAGTGCTGGCAGAAAGCATGCCAGCAGATTCACGCACCGCCCAAAAACTGCGGTTGTTGGAAAGCCGGCCTTGGGTGAGTATTCGCCATGCTGGCGGGCTCGCACTGAACATGATCGGCGCCGTCACCGCTCAATCGAAAATTGGCCTCATGATCACCGACAAAGCAGTTCGAGCGCCCGCGACCACTCCGGCCGGAGAACGCAAGACTCTGCTTGTCGCCCGCCGCGATGGCAGGTTGGGAAATCAATTGTTCCTGTTTTCCCACTTGATCACTTGCGCTTTGGAAACCGGAAACAGGGTCGTGCATCCGGCTTTCTACAAATACGCCAAGCACTTCGAGGGGACTCGTTCGGATCCGCTCTGCCGCTTCCCGGTCGTGCGGCCTGGAATCGCCCTTGTATTGGGGCCGTTGCTGCGTGTCGGCGCGGCACGCAAAGTGTTCGAACACCTTTCTCTCGACATGGCCCATCGCGCCCCGGGCTTGCGGCACCGGTTGCGGCGTATGAAGCGAACCGACGAAAATCACCAAATGGACAGCGCCGTGTTCCTCCAGCAAACGGCGGGAGTACGCGTGGTGCTGTTGCATGAGTGGACATGGCGATATACCAGTTGTATTGCCGAGCACTACGACACAATTCGGGCTCACTTTACGCCCGTCGAAAAGCATCGCCTGGCGATTGACAAGGTCGTGGCAACGGCCCGCGCCGGGTGCGACGTGCTGGTGGGTGTTCACATCCGCCACGGAGACTTCCGCGAGTGGTTCGACGGACAGTTCTTTCACCCAGTTGAAAGATTCGTCACCGTGATGAAGCATGTTGCGTCGCTGCTGACGAACCGCAAAGTCGGATTCTTAGTCTGCTCGGACGAGACTCACGATCCGGCGGCGTTCGGGCAACTAGACGTACATTTTGGCAGCGGCCATCTGGTTGAAGATCTCTATAGCCTAGCCCGCTGCGACTACCTGGTCGGAACCCATGTCAGTAGCTTTTCCGCATGGGCTTCGTTTTTTGGCCAGACGCCCTTGTGGAATCTGCAAGGCGAAGACGTTCCGGCCTGTCTGGAATCATTCCAGGCATTCCCACTGACGGCCGACCCTTAGACGCCCTTAGACGGCAGGAGATCGTCGCCAACGCGTCAAAGTGACCGCAGGAAGTGCAGCAAGTCATCAAGTTCGGACTTAGACAGGTTGCGAGGGAGCTGGTGTTGATGCTCGCCCAAAACCGCTGGCAAAGAGGTTGCCCGGCCGTCGTGGAAGAACGACTTGCGGCGTCCGACTCCGCGTAGCGAGGGCGGATTGAATTTCTTGTTTCCAACGGCATCCGTTAGCCCCACGTCGTACGCCTGGGACGAGGTGTAGGTTGGCGGCGTGTGGCAGCGTTGGCATTCCAACGAACGAAAGAGCTGTTGGCCGCGTTCAATCTTGGCGGCGTTTTCACGGATCTTCATCGATGCGGCGGGAGCGGCGGGCAATGTCTTGAGGTACGCGACTAGCGCCGCAACCTGCTCCTTCCCAGGAGATGTTCCGTGCATCGTCTTTTCGATTGAATTGGAAACCTGTTCCTCAAGCTTTTTGACGCGGCCATTCCAGGCCCAGGGACCTGTCTCACCAACACCCAACAGGGAGAGCACTCGTTTTGGCGCGCCGAACGTCCCGTCGCTCAAGTTGTCGTTCAATTGACCGTTGGTGTGCCCTTCCGTGTGACAACTATGGCAGCTCATCCAGCCATCATGGGAAAGCCGACTGTCAAAAAATAGTTCCTCCCCGCGCTGAGCCAGATTCAGTTCCGGCAGCGGTCCCAGGGAGATGCGGTCTATTTCCTTGGCATTCTCCGCATCAATCACGGAGATTGAATCGGAGAAGGTGTTCGCCACATAGATTCGCCCCTTCGCCGTGGAAGTAACAGCGGTAGGGCGGCGGCCCACGGATATTCGCTTGAGATCGTTGAAGTCGTTGTCGCCGCCCAAGGCAATCTCGCCCACTCCGGAAAGCACGACCACCATCTTCCCGGCCGGAGCAACGAGGATCGGCCCCGGGTCTCCCGCCGCGTTGCCCGGTTCACCAAGCTGGAAAGGGATTCGGCTGGGAAGTAAATCCCGCTCGTTGTCACAAACTTCATCAAGACGAATTGATACCAGCAAGTTCGAGAGCATATTGCCCCAGTGCACATCGTCCTGCGTGGATTGGGCAAGTGGGTTGAGGTGCTGCTGCGAGATAAGGACTCGTTTTCCATCGCCGCTCATCGCCAAACCGCCAATGTTGTGACCAGGAAGCTGCTTGATTGCGATCAACTCAAGCGTGTCCGTGTCGATCACCGCGAGCGAGCTGTTGAATGCCCCAGCAACCATCAACTTGGTGCCCTCGCTGGCAAGACACAGTTCCCGGCACTCGAACGGCAGCATCAACTCTTTTGTCACGGCAAGGTCCGGTTGTAAATCGCCGGCAGCTTTCGACGGGTCAATCTCCGGCAGATCAATGATGGTCACGGTCTGGGACCATAAGGACGAAATAAAGCAGCGCTGCGCCGCGCGGTCCACCTTTAGGCAGACGGGATACTGAGCGACGTCCAGTCTCGATGCCACTTTCCAATCCACGCCACCACCGCTGTACAGCACCAGTTGGTGGTTCTGTTCGTCCAGGACCAACAGACGTGAATCATCAATCGCTACAAGATCCGACGTTCGGCCGCCGACGTCGATTTCCTTCGCCACTGTCCCGCCGGGCAGGTCGACGATCGAAATACTCCCGCTATCCCGGTTGGCCGCGAAGAGCCATTTGCCATCGCTAGAAACGGCGATCGCGATCGGCCGCCTCAATCGTGACTGGAACTCCGCCCCACTGGCTGGCAAACAGCAGGCCGTCAACAGCAAAGTCAGGATGAACAATCGAATGCGGATCATCGCTCTACGGTCGTTCTCCTTTTCTTTTTTGCGCTCACGCCGTCCTCTTCCGTCGAACTGGTCAGGACTTCAATTGCTTTGGCAAGGATCGCGTCCTTCTTCTGCCGCCTACCCTCGATATTGTCATTGGCGACAACATGATCCGGCATGATGAATCCCGGCCGTTTCTTGGAATTGATGCCGTGTATGGGCGGCGGCGTGACTCTTTGTGGCGACCCACTTCGCCTCACCACCAGCGGTGTCTTGTCACCTCGCAGCATGATGGCCGTGGCCATCACGATTTTGTCGTTCCGACCTGGGATATCGACAAACGATCGAACGTAGGTATTGCCGGCGGTCGGTTCACCGACGACCACGGCGCGCTGGTTGTCTTGCAAGGCCGCCGCCAGAAAGACGTTGCCGGAACTTGTCTGCTTGGCGACCAGCACGGCAATGGGCAGATTGGGGAAGAGTTCGCCCGGTTGCGCTTCGTGTTTTCGTTCCGCGTCCAATGATTGAATGTGCCCAATCACGCCGCCGTCCAAGAGGCTGTCCGCGACGAGAATCGTATCGTGCAAGAGGCCGCCCCCGAGCCGAAGATCCAAAATGACTCCACGAATGTCTTTGTCGCGCAATTGTTCGGCAGCCTTCCGCAGCTCGTGAAGCGTGCTGGGCCCAAAACTCTTAAATCGTATCAGCGCGATCTCGGAGGCCGAGTCGATCGAAAACTGCCACTTGCCCTCCGGCAGTTCGCGGACCCCTTCCACTGAAGGGATGAAAACCCGGCCACGGGTTATCGTCAGTTTCCGCGATTCTTCCGAATCCGGCTGACGCACCACTACGCCAACATCTTCACCAGCTTCGCCACGCAACTCCTCGACAATCTGTCTCAAGTTTTTTTTCGTCGTTGATTGGCCCTCAATCTCCAGAATCAAATCCTTCGCCTTGATACCTGCTTTCCAGGCTGGCCCGTCGTAAAAGACTTTCAAAATCTGAGGGGTTTGGTCAGGCTGGCTCATCCCCAATGCGATTCCCGTGCCGACGTAGCGGTTCTTACGAAGCTGCTCATTGACCTTGTCCCCCTCGGTATTGATCAAGGTGGCTCCGCCGGGAATGCCCGCAAACATGCCTTGCGTCAGGATCATTTCCATATTCGGCATCGACTTGAACTCGCCACGCACACCGTCCAGGTAGTCCGTGAGTTGCTCGGTGGTGGCCAATTCGGAAACACGGCGGCTTAGCCCCTTGGGAATCCGCCGGTTGTTCGCCTGGTAAAGCGCCTTGGTTCCCGCCAAAATCATCGCCTGCCGCGCGGGCGGGTCAATGTGCTTATTCAGAATGGTGTCGGTGACCGCCAAGATTCGTGCCGAGAACGAACTCGATATATCCTTGGCATCGTCTTTCGTTTCGTCGCCATGTACGGGTGCCGCGGCCAACCAAAGAATGGAAGGCACTATCGCTAAGCAGCCAAGTCGGAAGTACATGATTCGTGCTCCTTCGGTTCAAGTTGTGACCACCCGACCATGTCCGGATGGCGATATTTGGTTCCGTAACAGTCCAGGATCTCGTTGTTTGAATTGAGAATCGTGAAGACCCAAGCCACCGCTTCGCGGCCATGCGGTCTGTCGATCCTCCATAACCGCGGTTCGACGCCATCGCCCGAAATTCTTACCAATCGGATCGTCCGCAAGTCCGTGGCAGCGTCGCTGGCAGGCCAAGCCAATACAATCTCGCGGAACGTCTCGTCCATGTTGGTCGATTCGACACTCGGCGGGACTTTCGCGCGTTGCCCCGCGGCGGCCGACGCTTGCTGATCTGGCGTTGCCGCGGGTTCGCGGTGCCGCGGTTCAATCCGCTCTTCCGGTTGTTCGGCGATCTCGACGGGGATCATTCGAGGGGCGCCAGCCGAGAGCAATCCAAGCGACAGCAATGCCGCGACGGAAGACCAGACCACGAGGCTTGAGCAGCGGCCATGGGCCCGAGCTTCTGGCGCGACGATCTTCGCGATTCTGTCATTCAATGCCCCGGTCCTGGCGAAGGCCGAAACGACTTGCATTTCGCGAGACGGACGGCAACTTACGAATTCCACGGTGTCGAGCAGTGCCTTGGCGTAAGCTCGCGCTCCATTTGGATCGCTGCGCAACACGGCCGCGTCGGTGCACACTTCTTCTAACTCGCACAGTCGGCGGCGGGCAACCCACACGGTTGGCAACCACCACCAAATCGCCAAGACGACCACGTCCAAGTGACGACGCCAGCCGTCGCGACGGCGCAAGTGTATCAACTCGTGGCGCAGGATCGCGTCCAACGATTCGCTTGAAAACAGGTCAAGCAGTTCGCTAGGGATCACCACGCTCGGCGGCCGAAACAGAGGTTGCCACAAGAACGGAGAAAATGGTCCGGCTGCCGTTACCACGGTCACGCCGCGGCGGATGCCCAGTTCCTGGGCCAGTTGCCGGCATCGCACTTGGACGGATTCCGCCGCGGGCTCGGCGAATCGTACTAATCGTTCAATCAATCGAATGCATCTCAACTGGCGACGGAGGACCCATCCCGCCCCGACGAGCCAGATGATCGCAATGCAAGGTCCGGCAACGCCCGACCAACGAAAGGCGATCGATTCCACGCTCGATCCAACCCAATGGGGGAAGGGAACAGCCACCACCGAAGGAATAAACAAGACCGCCAATACCGTGGCCCACAGAGCGTAGGCCAATTCGGGACGAGTCGCACGCCGCCGTGCCCATTCGGCCAGCAGGGCAATGGCGGTTGCCAGGAATGCTTTGCTGAGAAGAACCGTGGCGAACGTCACTGATCACCTCCGTCGATAAGCCGTCGCAATTGCTTGCGTTCCTTCGCGGTCAAGCTGCCGCTTTGAGCAAGTTCACCTAGCAAGGCGGCAACGGAGCCGTCGCATACCGCGTCCGCGACACCTTGGATTTGCTGCCCAATGAATTCCGCGCGATCCCGGGCCGCGTTGAACCGATGCTTATATCCGCTGCGATCCCGACGCACCCAGCCCTTCTTTTCCAACCGTTCTAAGAGGCTCTGGACGGTTGCATAACGGGAGGGCGAGGCGTCGTGGTAAATGGACTCACACAAGGTGCGAATCGTCTGAGCTGGTTCATCCCATAGCAAATCGAGAATCTGCAACTCAGTCTCGCTGACTCGCGGAACGGAACTCATGCGATCGACTCTCTCTCGCCGCCGTGCCAGCGGTAAATGATAAAAAAACCGCAAAGATCAGGCACGTTGCCTGACTGCGGGTCGTATCATAAGGCAAATTGCCTGACTGTCAAGTCAATTTAGCAGATCCGATGCAGTTTTTCGCGATGCGATCCCCTTGCGAGTGCCGAGCGCGCACCGAGTGTTCCGAGTCCCCGGAACCGCCGTCACCCACGCCGTCACCCACGCCGTCACCCACGGCGAAAGACCCCAACGAAGTCGCCCGTTTCGGTCGGGCCGCGGCGATCAATCCGTCGCTCTTGGGATAATCTCTCACCACGAAGTGAACTCCACGGACAAATTTCGTTATTTCATATGCCTATCGGCAAACTTGAGATATTGCGACCAATCAAACTCCGTCACGTCGTGTTTGCCGGTGCGGACGTGATAGCCGATTCGACCCTGGACCGGTTGGTCCACTTTGGGCCACTGCTTCGTCGGAAGTCCTTCCGTACCCAGCAACCGAAAGACCGGGTCGGCACCCACGCAGGAGAGAAATTCGCCGCGCGGATCGGCCCAGCGATCTTGTTCGGCACTGGCCACATACACGGGCCGGGGCGCGATGAGCGCGATCAGTTCGTGGTGATCAACCGGCAACGCGTCCTCGTTGTCGTTGTACTTCTTATGGTTGGCGCAAAACCAATGTGGGAACGAAGTATTGATGCGGGCCACCGTCTCGCCAAAACGACGTCGGGCCAGCGCCGCGCCGCCGCATCCAGAGTCGTTGGAGATGACCATCGCGAATCGCTCGTCGCTGGCACCGGCCCACAGCGACGTCTTGCCCAGTCGCGAATGCCCGATCACCGCCACGCGTTGGGCGTCGATTAGGTCTTCTGTTTCGAGGTAATCAAGTACGCGGCTCAGCCCCCAAGCCCAGCCGCCGATTGCCGTCCAGTTGTCGCCGCGCTTTTGATAATCAGGGTAAAGCGTGTGGATTCCATTCTGAAAGTCGTCAAAGAAATCCGGATCGACGTCGCCGTAGTAAACCGTGATCAGGGAATAACCGCGGTCGAGAATTTTCTCGACCTGCCACCGCGAAGCACTCGTACCGCGCGTTGACGGATCCGGCCAACTGGGCTTGCTGCCCGCCTTTCGCGGCCAAACATGGCTTAGGCGGATGTTTTCCTCCGCGTGGACGGTATGGTTGCCGTTAAAGTTATAGCCAAGAAAGGCGGGAAATGCGTTCCCGTCTCTCTTTCGTTTTGGCATCAGCAACAAGACGTTGATTTTTGGCCCGGTGCGATCCTTGTTGAAATAGAGCGTGACTTCCTTGCGCATCCCTTTGCCGCCGAGCCACTCCTTGTCGAAATCATGCGTTTCGATGTGCGCGATTTCCTTGGCCGGAGGCATCGCACCATAGACGTACTCTTTGAACAGCGACAACAATTCGGGCCGCCGCCGCTTCCGCCACATTTCGGCATTCGTCACCTTCGTTCCATCGGACATGACGAGCGGGTCGGGTAACGTGTAATCAGGGACTTTGGATTCGTCATAGTTAAAGCCGCTCGGCTGGGCTTCCGCACGCGGAACGCCACAGAGTACGGCAATCTGTAAAGCTGCAAGGACAGGAAAGACGCGGAGTCGGTGAGAGGGCATGAAATTCTCGTACTAAGGGGCGAGTGATAAAGTAGAGCCGTCCACCCAATCTACCACACGCCGTGGGAGGAGAAAAATTCATCGCGGGGTCCAATTGACGAGGGCACCGTGCTGGCTGCGTCTCCCCCAAGTGGGTCGCACCTTCGCTTGGCACCAACCGACCTTCATTGACATTTCCGGCCGGAATCATACAATTCGTCGCCATCAGTACACTATGAGCAAACTATTTGAAGCGGAGAGATAATCATGGGAAAGGCAGCGGAATTCACCGATGCAAATTTTCAGTCCGAAGTGCTGGATGCGTCCGAGCCAGTGCTTGTCGACTTCTGGGCCACCTGGTGCGGCCCCTGTCGTCAGATTGCGCCCATGATTGAAGAATTGGCTGGTGAGAACGACGGCTCGGTCAAGGTCGGCAAGGTCGACATCGATCAAAATCAAGACGCGGCAATGAAATACGGAGTGACCAGCATTCCGACATTGATCGTGTTCAAGGGCGGAGAACCCGTCGAGCGATTTCTGGGTGTGCAGTCGAAAGCCAAGATTCAAGAGGCAATCGACGCCGCAAAGTAGCCGTGGCGCGATGCGTGCTTGCTGCCATGTGGTATCGGTCGCAACAATCTCCGTGGCAGCCGACCCGGTTGCGCGGGCGGTGCGAAATGACCATGCGAAGCTGGATGTTGACTGCCGCCCTTCTCTCGCTCAGCTTCTCGGGCTGCTGGTCAGCGAGCGAATCTGAAGTCGTCGTCTATACGGCACTGGATCGAGAATTTTCCGAACCGATCCTCGACGGCTTTATGGAAGACTCCAAAATCCAGGTTCAAGCGAAGTACGATATCGAGTCGACCAAAACCGTGGCGCTGGTCAACACGATCATCAGCGAAGGCGCGCGACCTCGATGCGACGTGTTTTGGAATAACGAAATCCTGCACACGCTGCGGTTGAAGAAACGCGGTCTGCTGGCCGCGTACGACTCGCCGGCCGCCAGCAGCTTTCCCCAACAGTATCGCTCGCCGGACAAAGATTGGTATGGCCTGGCGGCCCGCGCGCGAGTGTTAATCGTCAATACCGAAGCGTTGCCAGACCGAGAGCAATGGCCGACTTCGATTCTTGATTTGGCGGATCCCAAATGGAAGGGGCAAGTCGCCATCGCCAAGCCGTTGTTTGGCACGACCGCGACGCACGCCGCCGTCTTGTTTTCGCATTGGGGCGACAAGCGCGCTCGAGAGTACTTCAAGGAGGTCAAAGCCAACGCCGACATTCTCTCGGGGAACAAACAAGTTGCTCAGGCAGTCGCCGCCAAGCGTTATGCTTTTGGCATCACCGATACGGACGACGCGATTATCGAACAGCGGCACAATGCGATGCCCGTCGAGATAATCTATCCAGACCAACACCAGGACGGCATCGGCACTCTGTTCATTCCCAACACGATTTGCATTCTTCGTGGATCGCCCAATACGGAGAACGCGAAAAAACTGATCGACCATTTGCTTTCGGTCGAGGTCGAAGCGGCGCTGGCCAAGGGTCGTAGCGCTCAGTTTCCGGTGAATCCCAACGTTGAGGCGGAATCGGACGCCACGCCGGATCAAGACGTTCGCTGGATGAAGGTTGACTTTCAAGCCGCAGCGGACAACTGGGATTCCGCCCGCGAGTTTCTCACGCAGCAGTTCGCGACACCGGAATAGCAATACGCTCGGCCTGCGTACTGTTGCTTCTTGCTTGTGTCGCGGATTTCGTTTCTGCATAATGAAGGCCGCCCGCACACCCCCCATAGGCCCACACGATGGCTTCCTTCCCCACCGCTTCACAATCTCGCGATTCATCTAGTTCAGCACGCACCTCCGACGGCCTGCTCAACCGGCGCGATCTGCTGCGTGTGGGCTCGCTGAGCATCGCGGCCACGGCATTGCCTCAGTTGGCATCGGCGAAACAACCGGTCGCCAAGGCGAAATCGGTCATCTACTTGTGGATGGGCGGCGGAGTCACCCATATCGACTCCTTCGACCCCAAACCTGACGCGCCGGAAGAGATTCGCGGAACGTTGACCGACATTGCCACGAGTTTGCCGGGCGTTCGCTTTACCGAAGTGATGCCCAACCTGGCAAAAATCGCCGATCAACTTGCACTCCTGCGCAGTTTTTCTCACGATAGCGACGATCACTTGCTGAGTCAGGTCTACACGCTTTCGGGTCGCAAGGTCGATCGTAACGGGTTGTTCAACGAGCCCAACATCGGTTCGCTTGTTTCGTACTTGCAAGGTCCGCGCAATGGCCTGCCCGGTTATATTGCCGTACCGGGAATCACGCGGCCAGGACCGCCGCCGCACAACTTGTTCGTGGGTGGCTGGCTGGGTAATCAGCATGCGCCGTACTGTTTAGGCGGGCTGCCGTCGCCGGCTGACTTTACCGTGGGCGAGAAACTGGACAATCCGCCGTCCGAGGCCAACGAAGATCTGCGGCCCCGCAGCCTGACGTTGTCGAAGGAAACGCCGTTGGCCCGCCTGCACCAGCGTGCCAGCTTGCGCGAGAGCCTCGACCAGGCATTGGGGCGACTTGAGCAACTCGAAACCTTGGCGGCGAGCGAAGGCCAATATCAAAACGCGTTGCGATTGTTGTCGACACCCGAAGTGCGTGACGCCTTTGACTTGAGTAAAGAACCGACAACCGTCCGCGAATATTACGGGCGGACCAAAATTGGCGGTCGCTGCTTGACCGCTCGGCGCTTGGTCGAAGCGGGCGCGCGCTTTGTGATCGTCGACTATGGTTACGACCCCGAGTACGGAAACCTGTGGGACAACCATGCGGTCCCCGTGCAAAAGCAGCCGCACATTTCCGAAATGTGCAAACGCGGATATCACTTGGCCGGCATCGATCGCGCCTTCGCCGCCTTGATAAACGACCTGCGCGATCGGGGTCAACTCGACTCGACGCTCGTCGTATTTCTCACCGAGTTTGGCCGCACACCGAAGATTAACAAGAACGGGGGCCGCGATCATTGGGGCAAAGCGGGTTCGATTTTCTTCACGGGCGGCGGTACCAAGACCGGACAGGTTATCGGTGCCACCGACAATCACGCGGCGGCTCCCACGACACATGGTTACACGCCCGCCGACGTTGCCGCCACGATCTACACTGCCCTCGGAATTTCGCCCTATCAATTCGTGCAAGATTTTCAAGATCGCCCGCGACCCGTCTTGGACCACGGCCAAGTCATTCCGGAAGTAATCTGACGCGGGCCGCTCGTCAAACTCGGGAGAACGGCATGAGCGATGTGACGATCGACCAATTAAAGCAGAAGAAATGCGTGCCCTGCGAAGGGGGAGTCCCGCCCGTGGAACGCCCCGAGGCCGAGCGGCTTCTGGCCGATCTGCCCGGTTGGCAGTTGTCGGAAGACGGCATTCGCATCCGGCGCCAATGGGTGACCAAGAACTTTATGGCGGCGATGCGGTTCTTCAATCTGGTGGCCGAATTAGCCGAAGACGAAGGCCATCATCCGGATCTGCATTTGGTCGGATATCAGAACGTCGCGATTGAATTGTGGACGCATGCGATTGGCGGCTTGTCGGAGAACGATTTCATAACTGCCGCCAAGATCAACGACATTCCCATCGAAACCAAGTAGCAGCCCGGGCTCCGTGGCGTCATGACCATCTCGGAAAACCATCGCCGGCAACTGCACGAGTGGGGATACGCGGCTCTACCCGATTTCGTCGATTCTGACTGGTTGGACCAGTTGCGAATGCGCGTCGACGAATTGTTCCAACTTGAAGGCGAGGCCGCCGGCAGCGAATTCAAGCAAGAACCGGGGTGCGGGCGTTTGGCCAACTTGGTCAACAAAGGTGAGATATTTCATCGTGTGATTGGATCGGCCGAAATATTGGAGTACGTCCGATTGGTATTAGGTTCGGCAATCAAGCTCAGCAGCCACAATGCTCGCCGCGTGCCGGCTGGCTGCGACGTACGCCAGCCGCTGCACTGCGACATGGGTGCGGTGGCCGACGAACAGGGCGATTGGGTCTGCAACACGGTGTGGATGCTGGACGATTTCACCGAGGAAAATGGGCCGATTCGCGTCGTGCCAGGAACCCACCGATCGGAGAAGCTGCCGGAAGAAGAATTGGAGGACCCGCTTGCCGCTCACCCCGAGGAAGTCTTGTTAACAGGAACGGCGGGAACGGTCGTGGTGATGAATGCCCACCTGTGGCATGGGGGAACTGAAAACAAAAGCACAGGATCACGAACCGCGTTGCATGCCTTCTACTGCCGTCGCGACAAACCACAGCAGCAGTATCAAAAACAACTGGTTGAGCAACGAGTGCAAGCTTCGCTTACCCCGGACCTGCGAGAACTGCTGGCACTCGACGATCCGCGGAACGACGAGCTATGCTTGCAGCCGACGACCCGAAGCGGCTTCTTAAAGTAACTCGGCGCGGCGCGAATCCGGTTCTCTATTGAATTTGGCGCACTTCAAAGCCCATCGCTCGGAGCCAGCGTTGCCATTGGCGGGCTTCATCTTCACCCGCTAACGAAAGCCCGGCCCACTTGAGCTGCCGATACTTGACATCCATATGGCCGTTGTGAGCATACTTTTTCACTTCACAGCCGAGGCCCTTGAGCGTCTTATAGCGCTCTTCAGCCTTCTGCAGGTCGTGAATGTGCTGAGCCTTCCACTGCGTCAAGCGGAAATAGACCGTCTGCTTTTGGTCGGCGACGGAGGGTCTAGCGATCGCGATGAGGACAAAAGTGAAAGCGACAACCGCTAGCAGGACGGAAAGGTGTTTCGAACGAAACATGAATGCACTCCCTTGCAACGTAAGATAGGAATTCGATCCAAGAGGGTCGGAATCTGGATCGACGAGTTTTTTCGGCGAAGCCTCCTGCTTCGGACGGTTCACTCATCAGAAATTCGGCAAAACGGGCGGCGAACTTTCGTCATTACGGGGCGATTCGCCCATTTGTTCGCTTTCCCGCCGCCTGCCAAGTATCTGGCCTCAATATAAATTGAGGAGTCTCGATTCCCAAGTCCAAGTTGGTCATAAGAAAGGGCCGGGAGAGGAAATCCCTTACTTCTGGGGAGATCCAGTGACGTCGGCCGCCGCCCGCCTTGGCGAATCGTGTGCTTTCGATTGAAAATGCGGCAAGGTAAAATGGGAAATGGAAAACATTGGCCCATCTGGTTCGCCGAATTCAAGACCCACCTTCTGATAAACTCGAAAGTTCTCAGTATGCCCCAATTTGTCGCCACGAAGCCCGCCGTAATCTCCCTCGTTCTGTCTTTGGTTTTCTTGATCAGTGGTGTCGGCTCACGGCACTGCGAAGCGGCTAATCCATTGGAACTCAAGAAGGGTGACCGCATTTCCTATATCGGCAACACGTTGGCCGACCGCATGCAGCATCATGGGTGGCTGGAAACCTACCTTCACGCCTTGCATCCCAAGCATGAATTGACGTTCCGGAATTTGGGGTTCTCGGGCGATGAAGTCAAATCGCGTCCGCGGTCCGCCAACTTTGGAGATGCCAACCAGTGGCTGACCAAGAACGAGGCCGACGTGGTTTTTTGCTTCTTTGGCTACAACGAGGCCTTGCGGGGCGAAGGCGCGTTGGCCGGCTTTGAGAAAGATCTGGGCGAGATGATCGACCAAATGCGGTCGCGGCAATACAACGGCAAATCCTCGCCAAGGCTGATCGTGTTTTCACCGATCGCCCATGAGAATCTACGCAGCCCGCATCTACCGGACGGTTCCGAGAACAACAAGAAGTTGAAGGTCTATACCGACGCCATGCGCACGGTTTGCGAAGCGAAGGAAGTTCCCTTTGTGGATCTGTTCACGCCGACGCAAGCGCTGTACGCGACCGCCAAGAAGCCGCTGACCATGAATGGCATTCACCTGCTGGACCACGGCAACAAAGAACTCGCCAAGCTCATCGTGGGCGACTTCCCCATGGCCGCTGCGCGATTGAAGGATGAAAACGTAGCCAAGCTGCGTGAAGCCGTGCTGGATAAGAACTATCACTGGTTCAGTCGCTACCGGGTTGTCGATGGCTACAACGTTTACGGCGGGCGTTCCAAATTGGCTTGGCATGGCCAGTCGAACGCCGATGTGATGCGGCGCGAAATGGAGATCTTCGACGTCAAGACGGCCAATCGCGATAAACGAATATGGGCCGTGGCTCAAGGGGGCGACTTGAAAATCAAGGACGACAATCTACCCGAGGAAGTCGCCGTGAAGACCAACAAGCAGGGGCCACTCGACGACGGCGCGTTTCCTTATTTAAGCGGCAAGAATGCGATCAGCAAAATGAAGGTCGCCGAAGGAATGAAAGTCAATCTGTTTGCTTCCGAGGAGATGTTCCCGCGACTGGTCAACCCGGTTCAAATGGCGGTCGATACCGATAGCCGCTTGTGGGCTTCGGTCTGGCCGTCGTATCCGCACTGGAATCCGACCGAACCGCGCAAAGACGCGTTGGTGATTCTGCCGGATGAAGATGGCGATGGCGTGGCCGACGACTGCATCGTGTTTGCCGACGAACTGAATAGCGTTACCGGTTTCGAATTTTGGGGTGGCGGCGTGCTGGTTGCGGCTCCGCCGGAGATTTGGTTTCTCAAGGATACCGACGGCGACGATAAGGCCGACGTGAAGATCCGCATGCTGCAAGGCGTTTCCAGCGCCGACACGCATCACTCGGCCAACGCCGTGGTCGTCGGACCCGACGGCTGGCTCTATTGGTCGCGCGGCATCTTTAACATCGCGAATTTTGAAACGCCGACGCATACCTATCGTTCAGGCAAAAGCGGCGTGCATCGATTCAATCCTCGCACGTTCGAGGTTGAGTTTCATTTTCCCATCGGTCCCAACCCCCATGGCGACGTGATTGACCGCTGGGGATACCAGTTCGCCAGCGACGGCACCAGCGGGACCGGCGGCTACATCAATATTGGCAAGGGAATGGGCAATAAGCAGTGGTATCAAAAGCGGGTCCGGCCCGTGCCCGCAATCGGCATTCTGTCCAGCAGCCACTTCCCGGAGCAAAACGACAACAATTTTTTAATCTCTAACGCCATCGGATTCCTTGGCGTGTTGCAGCACAAAGTGAACTACAACGGCGCGGAGATCACCGCCACCGAGATCGAGCCGATTGTCGTGTCTTCCGATCCGAACTTCCGTCCCAGTGATTTGGAAATTGGCGGCGACGGCGCATTGTACATTTCCGATTGGCACAACACGTTGATCGGACACATGCAACACAACATGCGCGATCCGAATCGCGACGACAAACACGGTCGCGTCTATCGGGTGTCGTATCCTGGCCGCGATCTAGTTAGGCCGGCGAAGATGAAAGGCAAACCGATTGCCGAAGTCTGCCGCAATTTCTTTGCCCGCGAAAACGGTACCCGTTACCGCGCGCGGCTGGAACTCAGTGGTCGAGAGACGAACGAGGTGGTGGCGGTGGTTGCCGAATTCGCCGACGAGTTGGATCCGAAAAACGCATCTTCAAATCGCGACGAAGCACAAGCGCTGCTGGAATGCCTGTGGGTCTTCGAGGAACATCGTGTGCCCAATGTCGGTCTCGTCAAGAAGGTATTTCAAGCCGACGAGCCGCGGGTGCGATCCGCCGCGATTCGAACCTTGGGCCATTGGAGCGGCCGAGTCAACGATTGGGAACAGACCCTGATCGCCGCTTCACGTGACGATTCGGCGCTGGTCCGCGCGGAAGCCGTCAAGGCCGCCGTCGAATTGGGAGGCTTATCGTCGGCCGAGGTGATCTTTGAGACTGCCACGCGTCCCACCGATCCCGAACTAGACGTAGTGCTAAAATACGCCAAGGGGCAAATCAACGTCGACGCCATCGTTCAAGACGCGCTGAAATCGGGAAGCAGGTTGTCCGTGGCAGCGCAAACGTATGTGCTTCGCAACGCCAGCGTCAATGACTTGCTCAAGCTGGACCGAACGGAAGCCGTCTATCGCGCTATTCTCAGCCGAAAGCAGGCCAAGCAGAATCATTTGTACGAATCGCTCAGCGGCATGGCCAAGTTGAAGAGCATTGGCGAAGTGGAACTGCTGATGGAGTTGATTGACGATGCGCGGCAAAAGGCGGATGGCAACGTGGTTGGTTTGGGCAGATTGCTCGCCACCCGCTCGACCGGCGAGTTGCAAAGCGTCAAGGATCGCATCGAGAACTTGGCCATCAAGGGCCAATCGGATGAAGTCAAGCGATTGGGATACGCAGCTTGGATCGCCGCCTCGGGACCGGACGACGCTTTCTTGGCGGCCACCAAAAGCAAAGATCGACTGCGCGACTTTTTGGATGCCGTCCCCACGGTCGACAGAAAGGTTCGCGGCGAAATATTCGCCAAGGTTCGGCCGCTCATTTCAGACCTGCCTTCGAATCTAAAAGCCGAAAGGTCTGGGTCCGCGCTGCGGCAGCAGGGAATCAAGGTCGACTACTTTTATCCCAGCGCCAGTAACGTCGCGATTGAAACGCTGGCCAAAATGAAACCGAAAGCCAGCGGCATTGTCCCCGAAATCGTGATGAACGTCCCGCAGAAGAAACAGAGCGACAAGTTTGCCCTGCGATTCACCGGCGCGATTCAAATTCCCAAATCAGGCAAGTACACCTTCTTCACAAGGTCTGACGACGGTTCGCGCTTGTATATCGGTGATCAATTGGTGGTCAACAACGACGGCTTGCACGGGATGAGCGAAAAGGCGGGCTCGGTCGATCTTCCGGCCGGTTCGCATCCAATCATCGTCACCTATTTCGACAACGGCGGCGGCGACGGCTTGAATGTTCAATGGCAAGGCCCTGGCCTTAAGAAGCAGAAGATCGCCAAGCAGTCGCTGGCCATCAGCGGCGGCGAAACGCTGCACGACGTGGCGATTCGGGCGCTGGCCTCGATCCCCGGTCACGATACAGAAAAGTTCAACGCCTTGTTTTCACTCGTCAAATCGGGCCGGCATCGCCCCGCTAGTATCAAAGCGCTGCGCGGAATTCCCGCCAAGAGTTGGCCTCAAAAGAAAGTGCGGCCATTGGTCGACAACTTGATTGGCTATCTTAGCGAAATGCCCGCGCGATTCCGCACGGGCGGTCCGGCGACCGACGCGATCGCATTGGCGAAATCGCTGGCAACCAAGTTGCCCCAAGAGCAAGCCACGAAAATTGAAGTCCGTCTGCAAAATCTTGATGTCCGCGTGATTGCCATCGGAACCGTCCCGCATCGAATGATTTATGACAAGGAACTGATCGCGGTCGAGGCGGGCAAAACGGTTGAATTTCGCTTCTCGAACACCGACGCCATGCCGCACAACTTCGCCATTGTGCAACCGGGATCGCTGCAAGAAGTCGGCGAATTGGGCGAAGCCACGGGACGCGATCCCGACGCCATGGCCCGGCATTACATTCCCAAGTCGGATAAGATTCTGCTGGCCAGCCGCTTGCTGCAACCGGGCGAGAATCAGCCGATCAGCTTTGAAGTGCCGAAGCAGCCCGGCATTTATCCGTACGTCTGCACCTATCCCGGCCACTGGCGGCGGATGTACGGTGCGTTGTATGTCGTGGCCAGCCTGGAAGAATACCAGGCCGATCCCGCGTCGTACCTCACTTCGAATCCACTGCCGGTCAAGGATGAACTCTTGAAATTCAACACGCGCAGCCGCGAGTGGAAATTCGACGAACTGATCGGTGAAGTCAAACACCTGCCGCCGGGCCGGTCGTTCGACGTCGGCAAGGAGTTGTTCAAAGTCGCCAGTTGCGTGGGATGTCATAAGTTGAACGACGAAGGGCGCGTGTTCGGCCCCGACCTCGTCAAGCTGGATCCCAAAAAGCAGACGACCGAACATATTCTGCGATCGATCTTGGAACCGTCCAAGGACATTGATGAGAAGTTTCTGTCCTACACATTCCTGTTAGACACCGGCAAGATCATGACCGGAATGATCGTTGAGGAAACGCCCGAGGAATTGAAGGTTGTCATCGATCCACTGGCCAAGGACAAACCCACGGCCATCAAGAAGGACGAGATCGAAGAGCGGCGTAAATCCACCGTTTCGCTCATGCCGCTGGGGTTGCTAAACAAGCTCTCGCGGGAAGAGATCCTCGATTTGATTGCTTATGTTTACGCCAAGGGTGATAAGAAGTCCAAACTGTTCGGCGACCACCAGCACCATCATTAACGCAACGAGGCATCAAGCCGGGTTTACAGGTTTTCAATGGCGGATGACTCACGGATGATGGGCCAGGTCGAGCAGGCCGCGCTCGCCGTGCAACGAATCTGCAACGACCGTCCGCGCATTGGCTTGATCCTTGGAACGGGCCTCGGCGACCTTTCCGACGATTTTGACGCAGCCGTCTCGGTTGCGTACGAAGAAATCCCGCATTTCGCGCGGAGTACCGCGCCAGGCCATAAGGGACATTTTGTTTATGGCCGGCTCGCTCAGGTTCCAGTGATCGCGATGCGCGGCAGACTGCACCTGTACGAAGGTTACAGCCTCGATCAGATCGTACTTCCCCTTCGCGTGATGCGTCATTTGGGTGCCGAACTGTTGGTGGTAAGTAATGCCAGCGGTGGATTGAATCCCAGCTACGCGTCGGGCGGCATCATGGTGATCAACAGCCACATCAATTTCATGTGGAACGATCATGGCGGCGCGGGCCTGTTCCCCAGTCGGTCGCCGTTGTGCCGCGAAAATCCCTATGACGAAACGTTAATCCAACAGGCACTCGCGATTGCTCGCCAAGAAAATTTCGCGGCATATGAGGGCGTTTATGTAGCCGTGGCGGGGCCCAATTATGAAACCCGCGCCGAGTATCGCTTCTTTCGGAAAATCGGCGGCGATGTCGTTGGCATGTCGACGGTGCCCGAGGTATTGATCGCGCGGCAACTTGGCATGCGTGTGTTAGGCTTGTCCACCGTGACCAATCTGGCAACGCCGGATACGCCGGTAAAAACCGAGGCCGAAGACGTCGTGGCCATGGCACGGCAAGCAGGGTCTAAGCTGCGCAAGATTGTGTCGACGATCATCGAAAAGGAATCTCTTGGGGACGAGTCCAAGCCGTGTCCCACGACGAAGTCTACCGAATGATTGGGCAACGACCGCCTCGAAGCGGGTGCATTTGCGTGGCGTAGAATAGTGCCATTCTCTTGCTGGAGAAGCGCCAGGGTAGATCGCAATATCTAACACCGCTATCGTATTTAGATTAGAATTAGAAGGAGGGCTTCTACCTTTGGGAATGTCCACGTCCCGACGAGAGATTCGCGTGTTTATGGCTTCGCCCGCCGACCTCGCCGTCGAGCGCCGCGTTTTTGTACAGGCGATTGATGAGCTGAACGGTGAATTCGGTGATGACGCGGACGTGAGGTTTGTTTCACTTGGATCTCAAGACCGTTTTTCCGCAGTGGGACGACGTCCCCAGGGCGTGATCAATGGCGAAATTGACTCTTGTGACTTGTTCTTGCTGGCGGTTCAACGGCGATGGGGGCAAAATACCTCGGACGCTGCAAACCGCTCCGATGTGGAAGAGGAGTTTCAACGGGCACTACGCCGGCATCGACAGACTGAAGCCCCTGAGATCCTTGTACTCTTCGGGCATGTCAACCCGGCGTCCATTGGCGATCCTGGTCCGCAACTTTCCAAGGTGATGGAGTTTCGGCGGTTGCTGGAGCATTCGCACGAGGTTCCCTACCGCACTTTCACAGGCGAGGAAGCATTCGAGCGAGAAGTGACGCGGCACCTCCGCAGTTTTGCCGCGGGCGAATTACCGCCTCTGGCTGAACTGGCCGAAAGTACTGAACTGCCCCAGGAGGCTCTCGAGGAATTGAAGAGGAGACATCAGGATATCTTACGCGCTGCGAAAGACGCAGATGCCTCTGGGTGCCCTGACGAAGCGCACGCCCTGCGAGCATGTGCATCCGATATTTCGCTCGCAATAGCTGCAGTGGTGTCGGCGTTGGAGGGACGTATTGAGCGAGCCCGATTCGAATTTGCTAGGGCGGTTGATGGAACGACGGATCCGTACGTCCTCCAAATAGCGCACGACTTCTTCCACAACAGGGGCGATATGCTCTTTGCGATGGAACTTTCACGTCGTTGTGAATCACTGGGGACGGTCCTTGAGACGGACGTCGCCACGCGAGTCTGGTTTCACCGATGGCGTGGCGAACTGGAGCAAGCTAGCGACCTGCTCGGAAGCCACGAGATGCTCGGCCAGCAAGAATGCAAGGCGAACGAGTATTTCAGTCTTGGGCAGCTTTATCTGGAGCGGAGTGACGTCATCCAGGCGGAAATAATGTTCCGACAGGCGTTTGCGATATATCAGCAACTTGATCCCGTAGAGTGCCCGGTGAATCTGTATGGCAGTCTCGGACGGATTTGCCAACTGCGAGGCGACCTCGATCAGGCGGAAGAGATGTTTCGCAAAGCGCTTGCGCTATGCGCGCAGCTCGACCGACAGGAAGCCGTTGCAGAGCAATATGAGAATTTGGGACAGCTCAATCAAACACGAGGCCAGATCGACGAAGCAGAGGAAGCGTTCCGCAAAGCGCTTGCGATCTGCGAGGCGGCTGATCTGGACCAATACATGGTGAGCGTGTACGGCCACCTGGGACTCATCTACCGAAATCGCGGCAAACTAGACCGGGCAGAACAGACGCACCGTAAGGCACTAGCAATCAACGAGTCGTACGGCCAGGAAGGCAACACAATGGTCGACTATTGCAACTTGGCGCTGATCCACGTGGTACGCGGCGAGCTAAGTGAAGCGGAAGCGATGTACCGCACGGTACTAGCAATCAACGAGCAGCAGATTGCGATTCACGAGGACTATGGCTCGGTCGAAGTGATGGCAGTGGCGTATAGCAACCTGGGGCGGATCAACCAAGAACGCGGCGCGCTATGCTTGGCCGAAGTGATGTTTCGCAAGGCGCTCGCTGCTAACGAGCCAGGCGACCCGCCGGAAGTAATTGCAAACGAATATGCCGATCTGGGGCGAATCTATCAAACTTGGGGCGAACTAGGCCAAGCCAAACAAGTCCTTCAAGAAGGGCTTGACATCAACAACAAGGCGCTCGCCAACAGCGAAAAGTACGGTCGACTGGAGGGGATGGCGGACGGGTACAGCAATTTAGGACTAATTCATCAAACGCTCGGCGAGCTGAAGCAGGCCCAGAAGATGTTCTGCATGGCTCTCGCGATTGAAGAGAGGCTTGGCAAACAGGAAGCAATAGCGAGTGCATGTGAGAGTTTGGGGCTGGTACATCAAGAGAGCGGCGAGTTGGATCAAGCGGAAGAGATGTTTCGAAAGGCACTGGCGATTGAAAAGAAACTTGGCCGCCCGCAAGGCATAGCCGGCGAGCTTCAGAAACTGGGGCTGGTCTATCAAGAGCGCGGCGAACTAGATCGAGCAGAGGAGTTGTTTCGAGAGGCGATTGCGATTGAGGAAAAACTTGGCTGGCGAGAAGGTATGGCGTGCGAGCTTGAGAACCTGGGGCTGGTTTATCAAGAGCGTGGCGAGCTAGACCAGGCAGAAGAGATGTTCCGAAAGGCGCTCGCAATTGAAAAGAAGCTTGGGCGCCTTCAAGGCATAGCGCGACAGTGTGAGAATCTGGGATTGGTTTGTAGGGCGCGCGGCGAAATAGTCCAGGCCCGCCAGCAATTTCTCCAGAGCCTAACTCTATGCTCGAGCGTGGGTGCAAAGCGCGAAATCGAGAAGATGCAGGACTTGGTCGACAGTCTTAACGATTGATGTAACCACCGAATTGGCGGTCTGTTTCCTCGTCCGTGCCAGTGTGCGAACGACCCATCGTGATCGTTGTTCATTCAAGTACTCGCCGCGCTCCAGATGAGGCAGCAATCTACGACTAGCACGAAACCTCAGGACTTATGCCCCGAGCGCCGATAGCGCACATTGCGTGGGTCCATCGAATGGCCCCAGCTTACTTCGCTCACGTCAACTCCGAACGCTTCGGCCACGCGGCTGCGCTCTTGGGGGCTGGGTGTCCAACGGCCGAGAATGATGGCTTCGACCCGCTCGACGGGAAGTCCCGCGCGGTCGGCGACGTCTTCGATGGTCAGTTCCGTTTGTTCAAAGAAGTATTCCAGAGTAGCCATTTTGTAAGGCGGATGAGTTTGGTTTTGGTTTACGACCATCATAATCCGCAATCCGCTGGTTGCCAACGAAGCCTCGGGCGTGGACTCTGGTGAATGGCGACTCCTCAATGCTTTCATGCATGTCAAGTAGTCTGGGTCTGAGGCACTAACCGCGAGAACAATCCGTTGCAATTCAGGGCTGCGGCCGCATTCGAGTAGACTCAGCGAAACCGTTCAGTAGAATGAGGGTTCAATTGATTGGCATGGACTTTGCGGGATCGGTTTGTCCCAGGCAACGATCTGAATCTCGGCGAAGCCCGTACGTCGCCCACTAAAGTACGACGTTGCCTTTTGAATACGATGGATCCAGGAAACGGCCACCGATGGCGAATTCATTGGCGATACCTCGAGTTGCTCGAAACTCCGTGTCGGTGATCGCCGGATTCGTCCTCTTCCTGCCTTCCCTTCTGTACGCACAAGAACCCTCGCCAGTCGACTTGCCAGAGGCAACGGATTTGCACCGGCAGGGGCGCTATGACGACGTGGCGCGGCACTCGGCCATGGCCCTCAAGGACGAACCGTCCAACGAAGATTGGTGGGAACTGAAAATTCAGTCCGAGCTTGCGCGAGGCAAGTACCCGGAAGCGCTGGCCACCTTGACCTTGGCCCTTGAAAAACGGCCGAACAGCATCCGGCTGCGGTGGATCGGCCACGAGGTATGTCTGTACAACGGCCTGGAAGAACGGGCGGCCGCGCTGCATGACGAGTTTGGGGAACTGGTTTCGAAATCGAGTTGGCGCTACCGCAGCGCGGAAAATTATGTGACGTTGGGCCGGTTCTTTTTGTACCACGGCGCGGACGCCAAGCAAGTTTTGGAGTCGTTCTACGACAAAGCCAAACAACTGCTCACGACCAGCGCCGAGGGGTTCCTTGCCAGCGGTGAATTGGCGCTGCAAAAACACGATTACGGATTGGCCGCCGAAGCATTCGAAAAGGCGGCGGAAATCGATGCGCGGGACCCTCGCGCTCATTTCGGCCTGACCCAAGCTTATGCCGCTTCCGACCGCGCCAAGTCGAAGCAGTCTTTGCAGGCCGTGCTAAAGCTGAACGAAAACCACATCGATGGCTTGCTGCTGATGGCCGACGAACACATTGATTCCGAGCGCTATTCCGATGCGGAGACGCTGCTCGCTCGTGTGCTGGTGGTGAACGACAAACACCCGCGAGCCTGGGCTTACCGGGCCGTGCTGGCGCACCTGGCGAATGATTCAGCCCGTGAACATGAGTGTCGTGAAAAGGCACTCAAACATTGGGCGGAGAATCCCGACGTGGATCATTTGATAGGCCGCAAACTGTCGCAGAAGTACCGTTTCACCGAAGGGGCGACCTATCAGCGCCGGGCGCTGGCCATGGAAGCGGATTACCTCCCCGCCAAAATGCAACTCACTCAGGATCTGTTACGGCTGGGCCAAGAACAGGAAGGGTGGCGGCTGGCCGACGAGGTTTACGACGCCGACGGATACAACGTGGTCGCCCACAATTTGGTTACGCTGCGCGACAACATTCAAGGCTACACGGTGCTGAAGAGTGATGGCTTCGCGGTGCGGATGGAGTCGCGAGAGGCGAAAATCTACGGCGACGATGTGCTGGCACTCCTTCGCCGAGCAAGCGAAGAACTTTGCTCGAAGTATGAAGCTGAGTTACCCGAACCGATCTACGTCGAGATTTTTCCTCAACAACAAGACTTTGCCATTCGCACGTTTGGCCTGCCGGGCGGCGCGGGATTCTTGGGCGTTTGTTTCGGTCAAGTCATCACGATGAACAGTCCGGCGTCGCAAGCCGCATCGCCGACGAACTGGCAGTCGGTTTTGTGGCACGAGTTCTGTCATGTGGTGACGTTGACGAAAACCAACAACAAAATGCCGCGTTGGTTGAGCGAGGGGGTTTCGGTTTACGAAGAACGGCAGGCCAATCCCGCTTGGGGCGAGCAGTTGAGCCCGCGGTATCGGGAAATGATTCTGGGCGACGATCTGGTGCC
>JAJDEH010000081.1 GCA_029259935.1 Planctomycetota bacterium | reverse complement strand
AGACCGCCACCAAGGCCGCCAAGGGCAGATTGACCGCCAGCAGCAATCGGGAGCGTATCGTCGGCTTCGGCCGCGCAGAGTCCCTTGCGTTGACTCGTTTCACATTCTGATCGGAGTCTTCGCTCGTCATTGCGCCTCCTCAATCAGCGCCGTCCGCTCAGGCGGACGGTCACTCTGGTCTGGCTGGCCGGTGCTGTGGGACTTTTTGTTAGATGCACCAGAGGGTCGGCTTCTTCACGTCATCGGTGGAATACGTCAGTACCTCCCGTGAGATGCATTTCCTACGGATTTCGCAGGATCACCGTGAAGAAAGCGGGACGGCCCCGCATCAAAATAGGTACCGTCGCCAATCTCGCACGACGTGGTCCGGCGCTGCGGAGATTGATCCACAACGAGGGTGAACAAAAACCATCGTGTTCTGCACGAACGAGGATTAACCGCAAATGGGACATATCATTCGCATGTTGATCGGTTGCGTCTTGCCGTTTGTGCTGATCTTTGTTCTGCCGTTGTTCGGTGTCAGCGAAGGCATGACGCTGACCGTCTTTGTTGTGTGATGTTCGCTTGCCACCTGTTGATGATGCACGGGGCTCAACACGGCGGGCACGGCAGCAACGACACGAGCCACAGAAAGGAAGGAAATGACGATGCACAATCTTAGCGTGACACGGTTTGGCTTCGCGCTGGCGATGGCGTCGGCGCTGTCGTACGTCGGCTGCGTCTTCGTCATGATGACCGTGCCGAAGGACGTGGCAATCAACTTCTTCAACAGCATCATGCATGGCGTCGACGTCACGTCCATCATGCGCTGGGACATGCCCTGGTGGGAGATGGTTGTCGGAGTTCTCGAAATCTTCATTCTCGGCTGGCTGTTCGGCGCCATCATCGCCGTGTTCTATAACCTGGGGATGAAGGGCAAGAAAGAGAGCTAAAGCGATGCACAACCATCAGGCATTCGCCTACGGCGCGTGGGGCCTCGTCATTACGATGGTCCTGATCAGCGTATTTTTCATCGTGCGGTTCATACCGATGCGGACTCGGCTTGGAAAACGGTCGGGCGGAGCGCTGATCGCTTTCGTCATTGCCCTGTTCGCCGAAATGTATGGCTTCCCGCTGACGATCTACTTGCTCTCGCACTTTGTGGGCATCCGCATCCCGCTGGACCACATCAGCGGCCATCTGCTGGGCGATCTGATCACGTACCTCGGACTCGGCAACGGCTGGTTCATCGTGATGGCCGTCAGCAACATTCTGCTGATTATCGGCATCTGGCTGGTGACGTCCGGTTGGGAGCATGTATACAAATCACAAGGAAAGCTGGTAACCGGCGGCGTGTACAAGTACGTGCGGCACCCGCAGTATACGGGCATCTTCGTCGTCACTTTGGGCTTCATGATCCAATGGCCCACGCTCACGACGCTGATTTTGTGGCCCTTTGTCATCGCCATGTACATGCGTCTGGCAAGACGGGAAGAGCAGGATGTTCTAAAGGAGTTCCCCGAAGAATATCGCGCGTATATGCAGCGGACGCCAATGTTCTTCCCGCGTCTTTCTCCGCGACAGCACGCCGCACCGACTGGGGGAAGTCGGCAAGTATGAATGACGAATTATGTTGGGGCAGGTTGGCGCATGTCATCACACGTCCTTTCCCTGTTCCTCCAGCTTGCGAAGCACCTCCTCGTAGCCGCGCACGGCTTCCGTTTGGGTGCGGTGACACTGGTCGAGGTAATCACGACCGCTCTCGCCGGCACCGGAGCCAAGTGATCGCAGAAACGACTCAATGCCCTTGCCGTGGTGGTAGTATTCGCTCAGCCTGTAGAGTGCCACGAGTTCTCCGCAACGGAGACAGCGGACATAGATTGCCATCGGTGCATCGGCCTCGCGGACCAAGATGTTTCGCACGTCCCGCGAGGCGCACTGTTGACACTGCTGTCGGTGAATCTCCATCGCTCTACCTCCCGACTTTCAAACCTTCAACTCAAAACAACCCCACCAGATCCCACCACCAATGGCCCGTGGTCAAAGCGAGGGCCAGACCCGTCACGGTTACAATTGCACCCGGTACCAGCATGTCCTTGACCGTCAGTTCGCCGGAACTGAAGGTGATGGCGTTCGGTGGTGTCGAGACTGGTAGCGGCATTGCCAGTGTACAAGCGAATGCGACGCCCACCAGGACAGGCGAAAGATTCTCGACACTCAAGCCCAAGATGATCGGCATCAGCAAGTTGGCCGTGGCCGTGTTGCTCATCACCGACGACATCAGGCAGGCGGCAGAACCAAGGATGACCAGCAGTACAAAGCAATCCGAATTCTCAACCGGCAGTCGCTCGACCATCCAGGCTGCTAGACCGCTAACAGCAATCACCTTCCCCAGACACAAGCCGCCTCCCATCATCAACAGCACGTCCCACGACAGCGCTCTGAGTTCCTTCACCGTCAAGATCTTCGTGCCAAAACACGCGACGACCGGAAGCAACGCCACCGTGCCCGGCGCGAGCTCGTGCATCCCACCGGTTATCCAGCCAAGGACGGTAACGAACGACACGCCCACGACGAATACGAGCGACGGTGACCATTCGATTCGGGCAGTCTCGTCGCTCATTTCGATGCTTGATTGCCGGCCTCGAAAGACCAGCATCAGGACCACCCACGCGACGGCAAGCATGACGACAACGCCCGGTACGCCGATGAGCATCCACATTCCGAAACTGGGCGCAAAGCCGCTCTGCTCCATGTACTGCATCGCAATCGCGTTGGGCGGACTGCCGATCGGCGTTGCCAAGCCGCCGATGTTCGCCGCAAAGGGCACCGCCAACAGGATTGCTTTGCGATAAGCGTCGTCGACCGGCAGTTGTCGGGCGATCGGCAGACAAAGTGCAAGCATCATCGCCGCGGTGGCCGTGTTGCTAAGCCACATCGACAACGCGGCTGTCACCGCCATGATGCCGATGAGCATCACGGGAACGCGGCGGCCCGTGCGGGCCAGCATCCAGCGGGCCAACTGTTCGTCGAGCCGAAATTTGTGTAGAGCGGCAGATAGAACGAATCCGCCCAGAAAGAGCAGAATCACATCGGAGAAGAACGGCGCGAGCAGCTCGTGATCGGAAATCGCCATCCCGTCACGGCGCATTCGCGGCACGAGCCAAACGAGGCCCAGGCCCAGCACCACAAAGCTCGTCACAAAAAGCGGCACCGCCTCGCTAATCCATAACGTCGCGGCGATCAGCAAGATTACCAGCGCGACCTGCGCCGGGGCCGAGAGATCCCAGCGAGCAAAGACCCCGAACACGCCAGACAAGATGAAAGCGACAATCAGGCCGACTACCACCAGTGGTACGATGGACTTACGCATTATCCGTTTTCGAGCACCCATTGGACAGCGGCGCGGTTGACTTCGGCAGCGTTCTTCAATTCGAGTTTGCGTTTGATGTTCGCGCGGTGCGTGTCGATCGTGTGCGTGCTGACGTGCAGGCGGTTGGCGATCTCGCCGGTTGTCGACCCTTCGCCGATCAATCGAAACACTTCCAACTCGCGATCAGACAGCTTGTCCACGGAAGGGGCCGCGTCGTCATTCGGTCGGCCGACCGCTCGGCTCAACACACGTTGGCTCATTTCTGGGCTCATGTATACTTTGCCGTCTAGGATCTGGCGAATGGCCTCCAGAACTTGCTCAGGAGCCTCTTGCTTTGTAATGTATCCGTCTGCTCCGGCCTGGAGCGCGCGATCGGCGTAGAGCGATTCGGTGTACATCGTGTGAACCAAGACCTTGGAGCGTTTCCCATCGCGACCGCCTGATTTCAGGCGTTTGATCAGGTCAACGCCGTGACTTGTCTTCAATGAGATATCGACGATCACCAAGTCGGGATGCATTTGTTTGACGTGCTCCAACGCTTCATCCATATCGGCCGCTTCCCCGCAGACCCTCAGGTTCGCTTCACTCGCGATCCGACCCGCAAGGCCCTCGCGGACCAACGGGTGGTCGTCGACGATCAGGATGCTTGCGGGAGTGTGCTTTTTCATGGTGACCACCCTGTCGGCGTCGGGCCTCATTGGCCGAGCTACGAATCTCCGGACTCGACGACGCCATGAAGTTGATGTTGGGGCCAAATCCACTTTCCGTCCACCAGATTAGATGCACATCGTAGGCCGTTTCTTCGCGGATAATCCTCGCAATATGGCCTTGCTCGTATTTGACGAAAAGACGGCTCAAGTGCGGTGCTTGCATACGCTTGCAGCCTGGCATCGAAGGACTTGGAGAGTTCGTGGTCAAGGTGCCGCTCCACGAGAGTGATCGCTCGATTTGTGAAGAAACACGCTGCCGCCGGCATCTAAGTGGTTAGAGACGAAAGTAGAACAAGTGAGCGATTTTTGCGGCCTCTCGCGGAATTCAGTGGGGATCGCGGCAATGACTTGCACGAACACCGAACGGCTGATTTCGGCTTACTACGACAAGGAATTGGCTCCCGACGTACACTCGGAATTGAGACGCCATTTGGAAGGATGCACGAAATGCGGTCAGACCCTCGCCCAGTTCCAGCAACTATCGCGCCTCGCCGCGCGACTTGCGGAACCCAAACCGCCGGCAGAATTGTGGGGCCGGATCGAACGTCTCTTAGACCAGCGCAGAACGAACTTGCTGGTGCGAGTTGTCGGTCCATTCCTGGCACCGATTCGCACAACCTGGAAGATGCGTCCGGCGGTGCGTGTCGCTGCGATTGCTGCGGCCGTGCTGGTGATCGTGGCTGGCGGGTTTTTTGCTGCATCAATTGGGCTGCGCAACGCAGAGCATCGTCAAGTTGCTGCCGACTTTGACCGCTACCTAAGCCATTTCCGTCAAGATGCCGACGGCGCTCAGCAAATTCTGATGGACAATTACCACGGGCGGCGGGTGGATGTTCGCGAAGCCGCCACTATCGTTCGCTACGAACCGGTGGCGGCGAAGCAGGTTCCAAGCGGATATGCGATTGACGATGTGAACTTGCTGCAGATGCCGTGTTGCACGTGCGTGCAGGTAATCTGGCAACGCCAATCGGGCGGCCATCTCGCGATTTTTGAGCACGAAATGGAACAGGTCACGTGGTTCGGCAGGCGGCCGTCCATTGCTGTCCGGAGCCGTGGTAAACCCGTGCGGAGGGGACAGCTGGAACAGCGGCTGGCGGCCTGGTGGACGTCGGGTGGGGGGCAGTTGAAACTCCGCGGCGCGCGCGGCGTCGACGC
>JAJDEH010000009.1 GCA_029259935.1 Planctomycetota bacterium | reverse complement strand
ATGACCGAACGAAAAATCTGGGACGAGATCAACCACGTCGCCACATTACCCGGCATCACACCCGCGACACCGTTGCAGCCGATCGAAGGCCGCGTGGTGATGTTGCAAAGCGGCATCAAAGCGCCCATGGCGATTCGAGTGTATGGCGACGAACTGGATGGCTTGGCCGAAGCCGCCTTGGCGGTCGCCGATCGTCTCAAACAATTCCCGCAAATAAGAGCGTCGACCGTGAACCCCGACATTGTCCTCGGCAAGCCCTATATCGAGTTTGATGTCGATCGCGAAGCCGCGGCCCGCTATGGAATGTCGACGATGATGGTCACGCAGGTCATCGAGACAGCGTTGGGTGGAATGAATCTTACCACCACGGTCGAAGGCCGCGAGCGATATCCGATTCGTGTCCGCTACCAACGAAATTTGCGCGAGCGAATTGATGAATTGCCTCGGCTTCCGGTCGTGACCCACTCGGGAGAGGTCGTCCCGCTGGGACAACTGGCCAAAATGAAAACGACGTGGGGCCCCGGCGTCATCAACAGTGAAGACGCCCGCCTGGTCGCGCACGTTTCCTTTTCCCCGTCGGGAGCGATGGGCGATTTGGAAACGGTCGATCTCGTCGAGGCCACCCTGCACCGAGAACAGCAGAACGAATCACTCAGAATGCCTCCGGGCTATTCTTTGAAAGCGGTCGGATCGTTCCAAAACCAAAGAGAGGCCAACAGCCGCCTGTTGATCGCGGTACCTTGCGTCATCGTGATCAATATCATCATCATCTATCTGCAGTTTCGGCAACTTCCCATCTCGCTGGCGGTACTCGCCGGAATCCCGGTCGCTTTCGCGGGCGGCATGATCCTGCTGGCGATTAACGGAATCGAAATGAACACGGCGGTGTGGGTCGGGTTCATTGCGCTGTTTGGCATTGCGGTGGACGACGGCGTGGTGATCGCCACCTATCTCCAACAAGTATTTACTCGCCGCCGGCTGGCGACCGTCGAGGATATACGTGGCGCGACGGTGGAAGCCGGACTGCGGCGTATTCGTCCCTGCTTGATGACCACCTTCACCACAATTATCGCCCTGATCCCCGTTCTGCTGTCCACGGGCCGTGGGGCCGATGTGGCGAAGGCGATGGCTTGGCCCGTCTTTGGCGGGATGGCGGTCGAACTGCTGACCCTGTTTGTGGTCCCGGTCGTCTTTTGCGCGTATATGGAACTGAAGATGAACCTCGGGCTGGACGATCGCCACTGGGCGGCCGTGGCGGAAACGGTTTGAGGTCAAGGTTGGCGACCAAGTGCTACCTCGAGTTGCTTCGGCCTAGGAGTCTTTTTGCTTGCGTTTGCACGGCCGTCGTCGTAGTTTAGCATTCACTTGAATGCCACTTCCGGCGTTGCGGTAAAGCAGATGCTTTCAACAAGCCAATCCGCAACCAACGCGCAAAGCTTGCTTGTTGACGGGAAGTGTTCGAGTCCCACCAATGAAATTGCCGCCCTCCTCACCGCCACAAAAGGTGTACCATCACGATGAAAATGACACGCGCCAACCTGGATCATGGCCACGCAACGTTGAAGGGCGGTACCGCAAGACTTCTCGGTTGCTGGTTGTGCGTCGCGCTTCTCGTCACGGCGTTTACGTCGGTGACACCCGCGTTGGCCGAAGGGCCGTTTTCATTTCGTGACGTGGGCGACGAAACGGGACTGTTTCCCCATGTGGCTGGCATCGCCGGGCACGGCGTCGGTTGGGGCGATGTGAACGGAGACGGCTGGCCCGATTTGTACGTTGGCACCTTCGGCGGCCATCCTTATGACTCGAAGCCGAATCAACTTTTTATCAATCACGAAGGAAAGTTCAAGCTGGACGACCAGCCGCACTTGCGGGTGCTCGGCCGGGCCAATGGAGCCGTGTTCGCCGACCTGGACAACGACGGCGACTTGGATCTCTACGCGACGAATCATGCCATCCAGAGCAAAAAGCAACCGCACTATGCCGAGCCTAATCATTTGTTTCGCAATGAAGGCAAGGGCAAGTTCACCGACGTTTCAAGCGCGAGCGGAACCTGTCCAGCCGGCATCGCGGCCCGCAGCGCCACGGTTTTGGATTACGACGGCGACGGGCTGTTGGACCTGCTGGTGGGCGAGTGTTTTTTTCAGGGCGGCCAAAGCCGGACGCGACTGTATCGCAATTTGGGCGATCTGAAATTCGAGAACGTCTCGCAAGAATCCGGCTTGCCGGAAAAATTGACCGGCTTCGGGGTGGCCGCCGGCGATGTCAACGGCGATGGCTGGCCCGACCTGATGACGGGCGGGCGGCATCACGGTAACCAGCTTTTCGTCAACGATGGACACGGCAAATTTCGCTTGGTCCCGATCTCAAATGCCGATTTCGCGTTTGAGTACAAAGACACGCCCGACGATACGGCTTGCGGAGTTTGTTTCGCGGATGTGAATCGCGACGGGCGGCCGGATATCGTCATGGGGTCGCACTTCGATCGACCTTGGCACACGGGGGGCGTCCCCGTTCGGCTGTACTTGAATCAAGGCAACGATAAAGCGGGGCTGCCAAAGTTCGAGGATATAACGGTCGCGGCCGGCTTGACCCCGTTGCCGATGAAGTCGCCGCATGTCGAAGTGCAAGACTTTGACAACGACGGCCTGCCCGACATTTACACCAGCATCGTCAAGTTTCGAGGCCAGGAAACGCACCCCGTCATTTTTCGCAATCTAGGCCAGCAAGACGGCCTACCGCGCTTTAAGGAATTCGCTTTGGCCGTCAATGATTTTCCCACGGAGGAAGATCGCCTGACGGCGGCGGTCGGGCCTTTCTTTGAGAGAATGGAACGCGAGCACAAAATCGTCTACACGGCACCGGGACCGTCCGCTGATTTCGACCGCGACGGACGGCTGGATCTTTTCCTGGGCAACTGGTGGGTCAATCAGCGGTCGCTGTTGCTAAAAAATGAATCGAAGGCGGGCAACTGGTTGCAAGTGGCGATCGAGGCCGGTGGCGGCGTCAACCGTAACGGGATCGGCGCGGTGGTGCGGGTCTATCCGCCAGGTAAACTCGGCCAGGCGGACGCCTTGTGGGTCGCCCGAGAGATTTCGGTCGGTTATGGCTACGCATCCGGGCAAGAGGCGATTGCCCATATCGGCTTGGGCGAGCTGGAAACCTGCGACATCGAGATCACTTTGCCGCACGGCAAGGGTCGTATCGAACGGAAAGCAGTCCGCGCAAATCAACGACTGACAATTCAGAAGTAGGAAAAATGACCATGACGACACAAATGCCGAGTTGCGGTTGGTCCATCGGTTGGATGCTTGTGCTTCTTTGGTCGCCAGTTGTTTTGGCGGAGGAAGGCAGCCGGCCGGCGGTCGTGGCGCATCGCGGTTTGTTGCTCAGTGCTCCCGAAAACACGCTGGCCAATTTTCGCGCCTGTCTTGAACTGCGGCTCGGTTTTGAACTTGACGTGCGACGATCGAAAGACGGCCATTTGGTTTGCGTCCATGACGGCACCGTCGATCGCACGACGGATGGCCAAGGCCAAGTGACCGAATTGACGCTGAAAGAATTGAAGTCACTCGACGCCGGCAGTTGGTTTGGGCCCGAGTTTCGCGGCGCGCGAATTCCGACACTCGACGAAGTGTTCGCGTTGTTGGCTCAATACAAGTCGTCCCCCGTTCTGCTGGCCATCGATATCAAAGGAGACGATGACAAGATCGAAAACGGCATCGTACAGTCGGCGGTGAAACACGGCGTACTCGATCGGCTGCTGATGATCGGGCGAGCCATTGACGCCACGGCCGTTCGCCAACGATTGCAAGCGGCGGACCCACATACTCATGCCGCTTGCTTGGCAAATGTTCCGGATGAACTGTCAGCGGCAATCCGCGACCAGCATTCCGACTGGGTCTACGTTCGCTACGTGCCCAGCCGCGACGAAGTGACGCGCGCCCACAAGGCGGGGAAACGAGTGTTTATTGCCGGTACAACGGTCGCCGGTAAGCAGAATGAAAACTGGCGGCGGGCGGCGGCCAGCGGCGTGGACGCGATCTTGACCGACTACTCGACCGAACTAGCGCGGCAACTTCGTGAAGATCGCAAGTGAAAGGCTGCAGCCGCGCGAGGCCACTTTCGGCGAGAGTGACCTGCTCTAGCTCACGGTTTGGGTGCTTCCTGATTGCGCGGCGCGGTAGCCGCTAAAGACGACCTTGAGCGCGCGTAACGATTCGTCGCTGGTAATGGGCGGGTCGCTGTCTTGAATGATTGCATCGATCGCATCTTGGAAGAATCGCTGATAAAGTCCGCCTTCGTCCTTGTAATGATATTGCTGCACGCCGCGCGGTGCCTTGGGATGCGTCGAATACCATTCCAGCGGCTTCTTGGCGATCAAATCGAGATGCAGCCAACCTTGCGCTCCCCAAATGCGAATCTGAGTTTGCTTGCCGCGATCCAAATAGTAGCCGGTGTTGAGCGTACCGATCATGCCGCTAGGAAAGCGAAAATTGACAACCGCCGCGTCCTCGACTTCGATCGGCTGTCCGCCCACGTTTTGGCAGAAGGCATTGATCTCGCGAATCGAGTCACCCATCAGCATTTGAATCACGTCCAGATAGTGAATGCCGTGATAAATCAGCTTGCCTCCGCCGGCCTTGGCTTTGAACGACAGCCAGCTTTGGTGATACGCCTTGTTTTTGAGTCGCGTTTGGTCGGCGATCCAGTCCATGGTTACCGCATAGGGTTTGCCGAGCATACCGTCTTGAATCAACTGCCGGGCTTTCTTGACGGCTTCGCTGCTGCGCGTTGCCATGGCGAGCATCACGTGCCGCTTTTTCTCATTTGACAGGCGAATCACCCGCTCGAAATCCTGCAGCTTGACGCAACTCGGTTTTTCCGTAAGGACATGGCTATCGCCGCGCAGCGCCGTCTCGATTGCCGCCGGCGATCGGTGGCCCTCCAGAGTTACGACGGCCAGCGCCGGTTTGACGGCTTGCATCATTTTCGCCGGATCGACAAATCCGCGATCAAAGCGGTCGCCCAGAATACGCGCCGATTCGTCCAATGTTTTGCCGGTGTGATCGGCAACGGAAACTTTGCGAACCCCGCGGCACTTCGAAAGCACACTCAGGTAACCGGTACGGTGCCCACCCGTCGGCTCGGTAATCAATCCGACATCAATGGCGGTCCCATCGTCGGCCAGAACTTGCTCTAGAGAAGAGGCCACGGTCGCCACCGCGGTTCCGCCGATCATCAAACGTCGTGAGATTGTGGATTCGGACATCGGTATCCCCAGGTTTCTACAAGAGTTCTTGATCGATTTGAACATGCATCAGCCGTTGTCGGCTGTCAATCCACTTTCGCCAGGAATTCCCGACGAATCCCACGGATAACCGGAACTAGGAAACACGAAGGTGAAGGTGCCAACCGCTGGTTGGTTGACATCGCCGAATTCAAGTTTGATAATTCCGTTCCCGTCTTACTCGAACCTATTCTTTTTGAGTCACAGTAGCGGTCTCATGGCAAGCGGCGACGCGAACAAACTGATGGCCCGCGCCGAGGAATTATTCGAGCGGGAAGAGCCTGGGTTCGTGGATGCACTGCGCGAGGTTGAGGACCTCTCCCTGTTGTCTTCGTTTTCCGATCGCTGGAAGCATGACGCGCGCTCTTGGGCTCGCAACCAGATTTGCTCGTATCTTCAGCGGCCTTTAGACCGGCCCGGACATCAAACGGTCGTCAAGCGTCTCTTCAAACAGGCCGAAGAACAACAAGATGACGAACTCATGGCCGCCTTTCTCGTCGCCTTTGATCGGCTGGTCCGGCGCGAGCGGAAGAAGCTTTACCGTTGGAATTGGCGGACGGGCGAGTCCTGGACTGAAGATCGCCTCATTTCGCCCAGAAACACCGCTCCGCTGTCGAGGATAGAAACCTACATTAATCCTCGGACCGGTCGAGAGGTCAATGCGGTGGCGCGCCTGCCCCGCAATCCGCGATTGTTTTCTTATCACACGCGGTATCATCTACGCCGCCGGGCGTGGCGGTACTTTCGCCGCATGGGTTTCACGAGCGGCGCCGCCTATCCGGCCGCGATCGCCCAAGCCCTGGTGCAATTTCAAGATGCTGATTTGGCCACGGGCGAAGACATTCTCGAAAACTGGGGGCTGATGCAGGCCTGCTTTTTTCATAATCCAGCTCTGCATTTCGGCGCGGCGCGGATTCAGGTTCATGTCGGCTACACGGTGTCGGATCTATCGGCCGCGCCGAGATTTCCGGAACTGTGGCAGTCCGAAGCATCGGCCGAGGCGCTGCTGCGGATTCTGTCGCAAGCCCAAGCTCGCCTGTTGCGGCTGTGGTCGATCGAGTTACTGCGAGCCCACCACCGCGAATCCCTGGCGACGATCAGTATCGATGCATTGTTCGAACTGTTGAATCACACCGACGACGAGGTGCAGCAGTTCGGCGCGGAATTGCTAGAGAACCACCGCGAACTTGATCGCCTGCCGGTCGAAATGTGGTTGCGGCTGCTCAACGTGCAAAATCCCACGGTGCTGGAAGCGATCTGCCAAGTGATGCGAAAGCACGTATCGGTCGATCGGCTCACCTTGGAAGAGTGCATTCAACTAGCTTGCGTCGAGGCCACCTCGGTCGCGCGATTGGGATTTGAATTTCTGCGGCAGCGACAAGTTGAAGACGCCGATCAACGGCAACTTCTTCGCAAGCTGGCGGGTGCCCGTTGCGAAGCGATCGGCGGCGAACTGGCGGCTTGGGCGCTGGCGATTGTCGGGGCCGATGACGATGATCTCTACGATACCGATTCGGTTTGCTATTTCTTTGATAGTTTGTTGGCCAGCATTCGCGACGCCGCTTGGCAGTGGTTGGTGACGCCGTCGCGCGGCTATCAAGACACCGTGCTATGGAGCCGCATTCTCGAAACGCCGTTCGACGACTTGCGGCTGCGAGTCATTGACGAACTGGAAAAGCGAACTCGGCTGCCCGGCGTCGAGCAAGATGATCTCGCCTCGGTATGGTGTTCGGTGCTATTGGGCGTGCATCGAGGCGGGCGGCAAAAGGCCAAAGCCGTCCGGCAAATTGGCGAAGCGCTGATGGAGAACACCGACCGGGCGGACGACTTGTTGCCGATTCTAGCTGTCGCCGTGCGTTCGATTCGCCGTCCGGAATTTCGCGCGGGATTGGCCGCGATTGTCGTCACGCTGTTGCAGCGGCCCGAGCTCGTCGCGGTCGTGCAACGCTATCTGCCCGAACTTGTCTTCGCGGCGAAGTCCGAGGAGGCAACGGGATGATCGTCACCCTGGCCTACATCGGGCGTAGCGGCCTGCGTAACGGCGGCCGTACCAACACCCTATCGCTCGTGCCCAACCTGGCCCGTGATCCGGTGACGTTCGACGCTCCGCTGCTTAAACCGCTCCGTTTTCGCGAGGCGATTTCCGCCTTGCACGACGTGGTGATTAACGACCTGCGTTTCAAGCCTCGTGATAAGACTTCTTACGAAGCGTGGAAAAAGGGCGAGCAGCAACGGCTGAATACGATTCGCACCACCGAATTCAAACGCCGCAAAAAAGAAATCCTTACGCGTCAAGACGCGCCTCTCCCTCCTGATTTGGAAAAGAACTATCACCGCCATCGCAAACAGTATTGGGCGGCGCGTCAGAAATACGCCAACTATCTTTTACGGCACGACGAGGCTTTGTGGCGGATGCTGATGCCTTGTGATCCAGTGATCACGGTGGCGGACGACGTGGTCTTCTTCGAGTGTTTTTCGGCCGACGAATCAAGCTACGGCTGTTTGACGGTCAATCGTCAGGATGGTTTTGGAAACGCGAATAACGCCAGTTTCGGCACAACCAACGTCGACTACTCTTGGAACCTGTTCCATCAATTTCAATCGTTGCGGTCTTATCGCGAAACCCGCTTCAACATCGATCCGACCGGTTTCAAAGTCGCCACGCAAGGCAATGAAGACTATCGGGAAGAGAAAATCGACTTACCGGGCGGATGGTTGCGTGGATTCATGCAGATGCAAGGAGCCATGGGATTGCCCATGCGAAAGGTGACGCTGTCGCGCGAATCGGTCTATTCGCTGCTGGCATGGCTCAAGCGGCGCAAGGCGAAAACGAGCCCGCGAGCAATTCGCTTTGAGCTTCAAAACGGCAAACCGCCCAGGCTGGCTCTGGAACCTTGGGAACAGACCATTGTCTCGCGCGGAACCCGGTATGAAGGCCCCGAAAGTGACGGGCCCGACGGTGATATCGTCCGCATTTGGGGAAGGCGGCGGCTGTTGGTACTCGCCCGCCTGCTGCCGCTCGCGGATCGTATCGATGTCTATTTGCTGGGGACGGGAATGCCCAGCTTTTGGGTCGTGCAGATGGGAGAAATGCGGCTTACTGTCGGATTATCCGGCTGGACGACAAACGACTGGACGCGAGGATCGGCGCTGGACGTGCTGGCTCCGCCGGTCACTCCCGACAAAGACCTGATCGAAAATCTTGCAAGTTATGTAAAAGATCAAGGCCGCGCGAACCTCCAGCAGATCAGTTCATCCAGTGACGCCGCCGCGCCCGAATGCGCGGCGGCCATGAACCGGCTGGCTCACACGGGCCAGGTCATCTTCGATCTGCACGATCGGGTTTATCGCTGGCGGCAAATCATGCCTCAAGAGATCGCCGAGCGCGACTTGGGTCCGGAGAACGCTGAATGGACCGAGTCGAAAAGGCTGGTCGCCCTGAAGACCGTTCATCTTGAGTCGACGGAAACGACCGCAACGGGACTCAGGTTATACAAAGGCAAGGTCGGCAATTATCCGGCCGAAGTGACGGTCGACGGCGACAGTCGCATCTGTCGTGGGAAGTGCCTATGCGGGCACCACCAACGGGCCGGCATTCGAATGGGACCTTGTCGTCACTTGTTGGCGCTGCGCGCGGTGGTGCTGGAACCGAGTGACACGGAGCATGCCGCCACTTCGGAAGCGTGGTATAACCGGCTGGCCCAGTGGAGTTGGTACTAACACCAATTGGAGACTTACACAAACGATGTAAAACACGGGAGGAGTGGTTCGGTTGATCTGAGACTTTCAGTTCGGCTGGCTATGGCGTTCCGCCATGGTGGAAGTTGACTACCCATTGCGTCCCCAAAGTCGTTGTTCTTTATGGCCGGTACGGGCATCGTCAGCCAGACCATGGCGAGTCGAGACTCTTCCGGCCGACGATGCCCGTACCGGCCTCGGTGAACGACTCTGGTCCTCAGCATGAAGTCAGGCAACCGGCCACTCCTCCTACTTTTTTATCGCCTTTCGCGGAGCGAAAGACGAATATGAGTAATTTTTCATGGGAATGTTTGACTGGCTGCGGCAGCTTTTTCAACCACCGGAAGAAGGGCTGATCCGCAGATACGAAGGCGCGGGGATTTGCCCCTATTGCGGAGAACCCTTGCGCGCCGCCACGGCCCAACAGTGCTTCGAATGTGGAGCCGACTGGCACGATGCCGAGCATGTGGTCCGGCACAGGCGTTCCCGTCGATTTGAATCGGTCGAAGCAACGCGTCAGCACGAACCGCCACCTCGGCAAGAACCAGCTCAGTCTCCAGAATCTTCCCGTTCTCAAGTACCGCCGGCGCGGCCGGTTGAGCAATTCACGGCTCCGCGCCCCGTCGTTGTCGAAGACCCGACGGCACCAGTCGAACCGATTGTGTTCGAGCTTGAGCCGCCCTCCGGTGACTCTGGCCAACCACTGGCCGATACGCCGGTTGCTGAATCCGCGGATGTCGCACCAACCATCGAAGTGGAGCCGCCGTCAACGCCAGAACCATCGCCGCCCGTCGACGACGAATCACCGGCGGCAGTGGAGCAAGCGCCGGTCGCCGACGAAGGGCCGCCAGTTGCTGAAGAACCGACCACAATTCCGATCCCAGTGGCACCCGCGCCCGCTCCCACCCCGCTCGCCAAGCGAGAACCTGGCGATTTGAGCCACCTGGACGCAGGTCAATTCACGCCCCTCGACGACGACAGTGTACGAGAACAGGCAGGGCAACTCGGTTCGCTGTGGGGCAACCCATGGTTTGGCCGCCGCGATGTCATTCCACCGACCACGGACGCCCGCACACTGCTTATCGATCATGCCATGGTCGCTCATGGATTCATCACGCCGGAGGAACTGAGCGAGATTCACGAGGTTGGCGAGCAGATGGACGAAGTCCGCCCCGATGTGGCGGTAGCTCGGCAATTAGCCGAGAGCGCGGTTGTGCGCACCTTGGAAGATCGCGAACAGATCAAGCAGCAAAAGAAAGCCGAGGCGGAACAGCGACGCAAGCAACACGCCGAAGCGGTCGAGCAGCGACGCCAAACGGATATCGTATTCTTGGGCCGTGGAGTCTCGGGCGGGTTGCACGATCGCCAATCGGACGCCGACAAATTGCGGCAAAGCGGCCTGCCCCTGCTGGCCACGCCGGCTGAAGTTGCCGAGGCGCTGGGCACTGGCATTCCCAGGCTGCGCTGGTTGGCGTTTCACAATGAAGCGGCGACCCGTACGCATTACGTTCGCTTTCAGGTTCCCAAGAAGAGCGGTGGGACGCGCGAACTTGCCGCGCCGCATCGATCGCTGGCCCGCTGCCAACAGTGGATCCTGCGCAACGTGTTGGACAAACTGCCACAACACGACGCAGCGCACGGCTTTGTACGCGGACGCAGCACCGTGACCGGAGCAACCGTGCATGCCGGCAGCGAGGTGGTAATGAACCTCGACTTGCAAGACTTCTTTCCCACGATTTCATTTCGCCGGGTGCGCGGCGCGTTTCGTCAGCTCGGTTATTCACCGGCGGTGGCGACCATCTTCGCGCTGTTGTGCACGGAGTCGCCACGTGAAACGGTCCAGTACGACGGAACGACCTACCATGTCGCCACCGGCCAGCGCCGCCTGCCCCAGGGGGCTTGTACCAGTCCGGGTATCAGCAACTTGGTGTCTCGAAGAATGGATTCGCGATTGAACGGGATCAGCGACAAGCTTGGCTGGCAATACACGCGCTACGCGGATGATCTGACATTTTCAGCCAGCGGCGAGGCCGTGAAGCTGGCCGCCTATTTGATGGCCCGGATCCGGCATATTTCCCAGGATGAGGGATTCCGCGTCAACGAAAAGAAAACCCGCCTGCAATCTCGCAATCGGGCCCAAAGTGTCACCGGAATCGTCGTTAATCAGCGTCCTGGGGTGCCGCGAAAGACCGTGCGGCGGTTGCGGGCCATCCTGCACCGGGCCAAAACCGAAGGTCTGGCGTCTCAAAACCGGGACGATCACCCCAACTTCGAAGGTTGGGTGCGCGGCATGGTTGCATATATTGCCATGGTCAACCCAAATCAGGCGAAACCGCTCCGCGAAGCCCTCGACTCGCTTGTCGGCTGATCGCCAGTTATCATCTACGCAAAAGATAATTCACCCGTGAGGAGACAATTTCATGAAGCGCGTATTGAACGTAGTCGTTTTGCTGGCGGCCGTCGTGGCTGGCAGCGGATCCATTTTGAAGAATACCGTCGCCGAGGAACCCAAGTTGGCGGTCCCGAAGGGCTTCACGGCTCTATTTAACGGCAAGGATCTCACGGGTTGGAAAGGGTTGGTTGGAAACCCTAAAACCCGTGCCGAAATGTCGAAGCAGGATTTGGCCAAGAAACAAGAAGCCGCCGACGCCAGTATGCGCGAGCACTGGAAGGTGGAAGGTGGCGCGCTGGTCTTCGACGGCAAGGGCCAAAGCCTCTGCACGGCGAAAGACTTCGCCGACTTTGAATTGTACGTCGATTGGAAGATCAAGGAAAAAGGTGACAGCGGAATCTATTTACGTGGGACGCCCCAGGTTCAAATCTGGGATCCGAACGTCGGCGACAGAAACGCGGTTGGATCGGGCGGGTTATTCAATAACAAAAAGCACCCCAGCAAGCCGCTTGTCTGTGCCGACAAACCCATTGGAGAGTGGAACACGTTCCGCATCAGGATGGTCGAAGAGGAGGTGACCATTTGGCTGAACGACGTGCTGGTCGTCGACAGCACGGTGTTGGAAAATTATTGGGAACGCGACAAGCCGATCTACCGCACCGGCCAAATCGAACTTCAAAATCACGGCAACACGCTGTACTTCCGCAATGTCTTTATTAAGGAACTGGGTTCCAGCCCGAAGTAGGCCGAGCCGCAAATCTCCCTTATTCAGAACTGAGTTTCGCCGATGAACAGGCAACCGGCGTTGGGATAGCGTGCCTGTTTCTCGGCGGGCATATGTTCCACGGCGGTCGTCAACACAATCTGCACCACGCCGTCGTGTTCAATTAACAGCGGACAGGTGACCTGCGGCGAGCCCGGCGTTTTCCACACGGCTTCGACTTGGCCATCCGACAAACGAAATTGCCGCGTTTCGCCGTGCGCGGCGTCGTTGGGATTGTAAAACGCGATGATCACGCTTTGGCCGTCCGGCGTGAGCACCATGCCGTCGGGAAAGTCGTCAAACCGGTGCAAATCCAGCACTTGTCTTGGCTCGCCGAGGCTGCCCGTTTCGATGTCTAGATCATATTCGACGACTACCCGCGTTGGTGTGTCGATGTCCAAGAACTTGACGCGATCACCTTCGTCCAAGATTACCTTGCCGTTGGAGCAAATCTGATCGGATCGCAGTGGGAAAAGTTTTCGATCGCGCTTGCGCCAAAAGTACAGCCCCGCTTTTTGTTCCTTGAACTGCAGATCCTTGCAGCCGAAGATCAACCCAGCGGCGCATTCCACGCCATCGTTAATCGTCGTTCCCGAGACGTTCGCATCGACGTTCGTGTTTAGAACCGTCCAATCACCCGATTGTACGCTAAACAGCCCCAATTCATGCTCTTGACCGATCACAAACGTGCCAGCGTCCGCCGTGGGAAAGGCGAAGCCGGGCCGTCCAGTTAGTGGGTAGTTTTTGTTCGTTCGCGCCGATAGGTCGAACACGTTCAGCGATCCGTGCGTGGTGTCGGCCCCATGCTGAATGGCAACCCAGCTAAATTGGCCGCCACCCATATCGATTGGACCTTCCGGCAAGAATGCCAGATGCAAGTCTTCCGGACGGTACAGCACATCACATTCATAAATCTCCAAGGCAACACTCGTTTCAATGAGGGACCGGGGTGGAAAAGTATTGGTGAAATCCTGGTATATCGTGATGCGCTTGCGCCGGCAATCCGTCGGAGGTCGAAAGTAAACTCACGCGTGGAAAACACCGTTTTGTCAAGCTTGAATCGCGAGCGAAGGGAACCAGCAAGATGTCTTCGTTGGCAGATCCGTCTTTCGTTTGTGGGCTGGCGGGGAGGGGAAATCAGAGCCAGAATGAGCAACGTTGCCACCCGTTCCATGCAGTCGAAAGCAGGAAGACCGTCTACTCCAGTCCTTGAGTACTCTGTTTCATGTTTGCCAGGTAACCGCTTATCTCCTGCCGATCCGGCTGAATTTCAAGTGCATTGGTATACGCATAAATTGCCGCTTCTCGATAACCCAAGGCATGGCAGGCATGTCCCAACTCCAAGTGGAGATCCACATCCTCCGGACAGACGGATAACCCTCGTTCCGCGGCGCGCAGAATTGTGGGCCAATCGACGAATGCGGCATCTTGATTTCTCTTGGCCAAATGAATCTCGGACCGACCCTCGATGAGTATGAGGTCCTTGTCCGGCGGACCATTTTTCAAGCGGACCTGGTGTGCGACCTCGCGGAGCCTCTTTCGTAATGCAACGTTGTTGGGTTCGTGCCAAACAGAATTTTGCAAGATGGCAAGGCCGAGTTCGACCTCGCCCCTTTCGACCACGGCCATACCATGTTCCCACGCGGTGCATATCCGAAAAGGATCGTCATCTTCCGTCGACAAGAACCACAAGAGTGTTCCGCAGTTCGGGCACGGAGCATCGCCTGGAGGTCGCGATGGCTCCACGCGAATCAAGGCCGCACAAACGAGGCACTGATGTGGTTCGCCTTCTGGAGTTCGAGACGCGACGGTAGCCATACCCAATTGTCGTCGACGTGATCGCCTGAAAGCAACGTTTCGGCGCACTATTTCATTGTTCCAACTAGAATCATCAAAAAAGACTCCATCAGACGCCCACGGCGTTTAGAGTCACGCACAATATGGCACCAACATGCACCCAGTTGTGCCGGCGTTGTTCACCGGGAGAGGTGACGCATCACCTGACTCCAAGGTAAGAATTCGGCGGAATACTACGCCGCGCGATCCGATCGGCGGGGATCTGACAAGGGTTGAATCCCCCGCTTGGCTGCCGCCGCTTCGAAGGACACCGCCGCTTCAAATGACACCGCCGCTTCGAATGACACCGCCGCCGAACACTCCGCGTACGGCTCAAGGCGTTCGATCGCTACTTGCACCGGATCGCTGGAAAGGTCGAGGCTGGCAAAACATAAGTCGTGAACCGTGTCGCGTTCAATCAGTTCCGACCACTCGATCTGCTCGTCGTCGCCGATTGAAATCTTGGGCATCCAACTTCCGGTGTTGAAGGTTTTCCGCGAGTTTCCGTCGACCGTCCGGGACGCGTCAGGAGAGCGAGTCTTGATTTCGGAGGGCATGTGCGAGTGGCCGACGATGAACAGATCCTCGTTTCTCCTGTCATGTGTCGGGGGCCGCGCGACCCACCAGCGATACAAAATCTCCGGTGACGTGCCGAGGAAGAAACCTAGCAACCGCAGGAAGATCTTTCTACAAACGGCATGTCCTCGAAACGTGTTCTTCCACACAAAGCTGAATAACTGACCTCGCGACAGCACCCGGTACAGCACTGGAAAGAACTCGGGCACATGGCAGTAGACAAACTCCATGAACTGAGTTCCCCACGGCCGTTCTAGCCGGGGCCCGTCGGGCGCTTCGACAATCGGGTTGGGCCAGTGCTTGAAATGATTGTCCCACGTCGATTGATGCCCGTGCTCGATGTGAATACCCTGCTCGCGAATGACGGCCTCCTGGACAAAACGAAACTGGCCGGCCGGCGGATCGCCGACCGCTTTTCGAAACGCCTGCCACACCGTTGGCCAATGGAAATCCGCATCGTGATTACCGGGCAACACGACAACCTGCCCGCCGAACTGTAGAAACTGCCGGATGGCCTCGAACACGCCAGGGTGCCCCGCGCGAACTCGCTGGAATTTTTCCAATGATTCCTCTTCGGATGAACCAAAGCGGCGCCCATGGGAATGCTGGGACAGTTCTGCCAGCACTTGTGTAAAGTCAATGAAGTCGCCGGCCAGCACCAAGGTCGCCGGCCAGCCAAGCTGATTGGGGATCACTTCGAGCAACAATCGAGCGAATTCGTCGTCGCGGTCGAATTCGTCGGATGCACCACCGTTCGGATCACCGACGTGCAAGTCGCTAATAACCGCGACAGCCGGGTTTGCGATGACGTTGGTCTTCATTGGACTTTCATGGGAGTTCAGCTAGCGAGGCAGGGCCTCGGACCAATTCGAGACATCGCTTGGAAGTAATAAGTCGTTCCCATCGGTCGCCTAACTTGACTCAAATGCCACAACCTTCTTCCATTATGCGACTCGGTTGCGCTGCTAGGCGGCGCGCGACTGCAGCTCACCGGCTGGTTCGTCCCCGATTCGGCGCTGCCGGACGAGTTCGCGCAAGTAGGATAATTGCTGGTCGAACGTGGACTTCCAGGTAAATCGTTCGATATACTCGCGGCCTAGTTTTCCAAGATCATCGCGGCGCGATGACGTCGCCAGAGCGAGCAAGCTGTAAACCAGCGCGTCGACATTGTCGCGCGGAATGGTCAATCCACAGCCAGAATCTTCGATCAGTTCCGCTGCTCCGCCAATATCGGCACCGATCATCGCTAAGCCGCTGGCCATTGCTTCGGCGACGGAGAGCCCAAATGTTTCATAGGCGCTGAGTGCCACCGAGGCGTCGGACGAGGCGTACCAGCGGGCCAATTCATGAGTGTCTTCGATGTAACCCAGGTAGTGTACGTGCTGATGTCGCTGGGATGCCTGAATTACGGACCGCTTAAAAGGGCCGTCTCCGGCAAAGACCAAGGCCGGTGCAACGTCCAACTTGGCGCAAAGCCTTGGATAGGCTTCCAACAGCGTCCGAACCCCTTTTTCTTGCGACAGCCGGTGCGGGAAGAAGATCACCAACCGCTCTGCTTGGCCCGCCTTCAATTTTTCGACGAGGGCTGGATCCCTATGCCGCGGATGAAACGTGTCGGAGTTGACTCCCAGCGGCAGATACTTCACCTGTTCGATGCCGTGGTTCGCCACATTCTCGCTCACCCACCGGCTGGCCACGAGAACGCCGTCCATATCCGAAAATTGCCGCCGAGCCCACCACCAAGCACAATTTTCCGAGGGCTCTTCCAACCGCCGATTTACGGACTTCAAGAGACGCCCGACATAAGTGCGGGGGAAATCGGCATGCCAGAATCCTACCAGCGCCGCGTTGTCATTCGTCTCGCGAAATACTTGGCATCCTCGCGAAGGCAGCAGCCACGGGAAAGCCAATTCGATCACATCGGGCTGATACTTTGCCAGCACTCGGCGTAGCGACCGGGTGCGAAGCAGCAGGCGATAGTCGCCATAGGGCAATTTGGGAGCTGCCAGATATTCGATCACCGAGCCGTCGTCGCGAACCTCGGTCCGATCGCTGGAGGCAGTCAATACCGCGACGTTTTTTACATCGTGGCACTGCGAGAAGTACTTCATCTTCTCAAGAAAATACCGACGAACTCCACCGCCCGTGGGGCTCCAGTAGTTAATGCAATCCAAAATGGTCAACGCCATGCTAGCGGGTCCGTGCCAACGGGTGCGCGAAGGTGCCCTAGGGAAGATCTTTGTTTACTCATTAGAGGGGCGGCGGACGATAGCTATTTACGCTTTCACCTGTCAAGGTCAGACAATGGCAGATTGATGTTGGAAAGTGACAGAAATTAGTAGATCATCACCGGCTAAATCATCGACAAAGTCTATTGGCCACTTGCTGGGAGACACACTTTTGAGGATTCTGCTTGTTACGGATTCGACACCCCCTTTCGTGAGCGGGTTTGTTCGAACTTTCGTGACCACGATCGAGCACCTTCGCAACCTGGGGCACGAGGTGCGCGTAGTTTCTCCCAGCGACTTCTGGACCATTCCTTGCCCGTTTTATCCTCAGCTTCCGCTAGCGGTTGCCGTCGGTGGCAAAGTATCGCGGATGATTGAAGAGTTCCAGCCCGACGCGATTCATCTCGCGGCAGAAGGCCCGCTGGGCATGGCCGCTCGGTCTTGGTGCTTGCGAAACGATGTGCCGTTCACGACTTCGTTCACCACGAAATATCCCGAATATCTTAACGCTTGGTACGGCGTTCCGCTCAGCTTCACCTATCGGTTGCTGCGATGGTTTCATGATCCTGCCGCGGCGGTCATGGTCTCGACAGACTCCTTCGCTCGCGAATTGCATAGTTGGGGATTTAACAACTTGGTGTCGTGGACGCGAGGAGTCGATTTGGAACTGTTCTGTCCGCGTGACAAAGGTTTCCTCGAAGAGGCTCGACCGATCAGCCTGTATGTCGGTCGCGTGACCAAGGAGAAGAACCTGGCGGAATTCTTGGACTTGACCATCGAAGGCACGAAATACGTCGTCGGGACAGGCCCCCGCCTGAATGCCTGGCGAAGAAAATATCCCGATGTCCACTTCGCCGGCGTCCAACGCGGTGAACAACTTGCCAGCTATTACGCGGCCGCCGATGTGTTGGTATTTCCAAGCCGCACGGACACGTTTGGCCTGGTGATGTTGGAATCGCTTGCTTGCGGAGTTCCAGTGGCCGCTTATCCGGTGACCGGGCCACGCGACGTCATTGGCGATTCCACCGTCGGCGTACTCAATGACGACCTGTCCAAAGCGGTCGAAGAAGCTTTGCTAATCGACCCGAATAGCTGCCGGCAGTTTGCGGAACGTTTTCGCTGGGAACATTCGGTCAACCAGTTTCTCGATAACCTGCGGCCCGTTGAGTCGACCGTGCCGGACATGGCGGAAGTCGCCCTGCGACGTGCTGCCTGACACGACTTTTTCGCGATCGTTTGACACCTTTTGTCACCCGCGTTCATGATTCCAGCCACGGCCCATTTCGTCTGGTTCGGCCAAGAGTTTCCTTGGGCCTATGCCCTATCCATCCGTTCGGCGGCCACGCATGGCGGATTCGAACGAGTCGTTCTTCACGCCGATAGCGACCTATCGTCCACGCCTTGGTGGGATTGGCTTGCCGCCACGCCCAACTTCGAGGTTCGACGGCTCGACGCCGAATCCACTTTACTCGCCACGGGCTCCGACGGACCTAAACTGCTGGCTCTGTTTGAATCGTTAAGTCAACCGGCCGCCAAGTCGAACATGATACGCGCGGCGCTGCTGGATGCCGAGGGTGGCGTCTACCTGGACACCGACACGATTACGATCAAATCGCTCGCTCCGCTCCGCGAATCGGCTAGCGGCTTTTGCGGTTTGGAACGCATCGTCTTTCCGCATTCGACAGTGCGATCGCGGGCACCGTGGATTTGGGCGATGGCGGGCGTGAAATTGGGATTGCGCGACATCTTTCGCCGGCTTCCCGGCGGTTGGCGATCCTTCCGCCGGATAGAGCGTTATTATGCGATGGCCGCCAATAACGCAGTGCTGGCGGCCGAGCCCAATCACCCGTTCATCCGGGAATTGCTGAATCGAATGATTCAAATGAATCCCCAGCGGCAGCAAGTGCGCTTCGCGCTCGGCACGCACTTGCTTCAAGAGACGCTTGCACAAAGCGACCATCGGCACACCATGGAACAACACGCACCGTCGGCCTTTTACCCGCTAGGCCCCGAGATCTCGCAGCACTGGTTTCGTCCGACCACGTTTTCCGAATTGGACTTGGTATTGCGGCCCGCAACCCGGGTCGTTCACTGGTATGCCTCGGTCGGCACCAAGAATTTCATTTCGCAAATGACTCCGGAAGCGATCGGCGATTCGAGGTTCTCGTGCCTGCTTAGCCAATTGGCCCGTCGCGTGCTGGACGGCCATGAAGAGAGTCCGCCAGCGTCCCAGATTGGCTCTCATCAAAGGAGCCGAGACCAACGAAGCAGTTCGGTCAAGTCAGCACATCGTGAATCACATGTCCATGCACGTCGGTGAGGCGGCGCTCGATACCGTTGTGATAGAACGTCAGTCGCTGGTGATCGAGACCGAGTAAGTGCAGGATCGTGGCATGGAAATCGTGGACGGTGGCCACGTTTTCCACCGCTTGGTAACCGAATTCATCGGTCGCACCATAACTAAATGGCGCTTTGACGCCGGCACCGGCGAGCCAAGCCGTGAAGCCGCTGGGATTGTGGTCGCGGCCCGACGCGCCTTTTTGAAACGTGGGCATGCGGCCGAATTCAGTACACCACACGACCAGCGTGTCGCGCAGCAGCCCGCGCTGCTTCATGTCGCGCAGCAAGGCCGCCACCGGCTGGTCGAGCACCGGGCCGTGCACATCGTACTGTTGCTGAATCATCTTGTGGCCATCCCAGTTGCTGACGCCTTCGCCGCCGGTTTGGTAGGCTCCGTTAAAGAGCTGCACGAAGCGGACTCCCTTTTCAATCAGTCGCCGGGCGAGAATGCAGTTCTTGGCGAACTGGGCCTTCATGGTGTTTTGTGCGTCGTCGGCTCCGTACATTCGAAGCAGTTCCCGAGATTCGCCGCCAATGTCGCTCACTTCCGGAACGCTCAACTGCATGCGAGCCGCGAGTTCGTAACTGGAGATGCGGGCCGCCAACTCGGTATCGCCCGGGTAGCGATCCAAATGCCGTTGGTTCAATTGATTGAGGAAATCACGCGTGGCTCGATCCGTTCCTGGTTTGATTTTTTCGGGTCGCGCTAGATTGCGAATCGGCCGCGAGGCATTGAAGTCGACGCCTTGAAATGTCGCCGGCAAGAATCCGGGGCCCCAAAAATTGACACTCGATTGCGGCTTGCCACGCGGATCGGGGATCGCGACATAAGCGGGCAGATCGCCGCTCTCGCTGCCCAACGCGTACGTCGCCCACGCACCCATGCTGGGAAATCCGTCCAGCGTGAACCCGGTGGCCAGCGCATTTTCGCCAGGACCATGCGTGTTGGTTTTCGTAGTCAGCGAGTGAATAAAACAGAGGTCGTCGGCCATGTCGCCAATTTGGCCGACCAAGTCGGAGATCATTTTTCCCGAACTTCCGCGCGGACGAAACTTGTACGCGCTTTGAGTCACCGCGCCTTGTTCGCCTTGAAACGTGATCAGCTTTTCGTTTCCCGGTAGCGGCTGGCCGTGATGTTTGATGAGCTGTGGTTTGTAGTCGAACGTGTCGAGGTGGCTGCACGCGCCCGAGCAAAAAATCATCAACACCTGCTTGGCCCGCGGCTTGAAATGCGGCGGCCGATGAGCGTGGGGTTTTCGCGGATCAATCGTGGGACGGATGGAAGTTCGCGGCTCTTCGGCCAACAGTCCGTTGCTCGCAAGCAACGATGCCAATGCGATTCCGCCCAGGCCGGTTCCCGTGTGGGACAAGAAGCGGCGACGGCTTAGTAAGTCCAGGGCGGGCGGTGAAACGGGTTTCATGAGAGACTCTTGAGGCACTGCCTCGCTGGGCGTTTCTTTCGCGGGCGAAAGGCGACACTACGGAACAAATAGAAACTCGTTGCAATTCAACAAGGCTCGACAAAAGGCGACCAGTCCATGTTGTTCGGCAAGCCGCGCCGCGGAGGTCAATTCCACTTGGTCGGGTTGCCGGGCCAGGGTGATGTCAAAGGCGTGTCGAACTTGCTGCTCGATGCTCGGGGATTTCCTTTGAAGCAAATCGGCGAGCAACTCGGCCTGCTGCAGAATAAAACTGCTGTTGAGCAAATTGAAGGCTTGCAGCGGCGACGTGGAGACCGGGCGGCGCGGCATGGTCTGACTGCCGTCGGGGCAATCGAAAACGCCGAAGGTGCCGTCTTGCTCCTGGCGGTACTTGGTCATGTACGCCATCCGCCGCCACTCGGCCGGTCCGAACTCTTCTTTGGGAAAGAAGTGGCGAACATTTTCCATTTGCACTTCGAAAGCGTCGTAGCCTCGTCCGCCCATCCGCAAGTCGATCGTTTGCGTCGAGGCGAGAATCGAATCACGAATCGCCTCGGCTTCCAATCGACGGGGTGGAAAACGCCACAACAGACGGGCATCCGCGTCCTGGGCCAAACCGGCCGCGCGTGGGCGGCTGGATTGCTGATAGGTATTGGAAGTGAGGATCAATCGGTGCACATGCTTCAGCGACCAATCTGCCGACACGAGTTCGTTCGCCATCCAATCGAGCAGTTCCGGGTGCGACGGCTGGGCGCCGTTGGCACCGAAATCACTGGGCGTGGCCACGATGCCGGTACCAAAATGGTGTTGCCATAGTCGATTCACCATGACGCGCGCGGTGAGCGGATTTCGTGGATCGGCGATCCAGCGGGCCAGCGCGATGCGGCGCTGTTGTTCCGGCGCTTGGACTTCCAATTTAAGGCTGTTATTCGTCACGGAAAGAGCATCGGGAGCGACCACCTCCCGTTTTTGCATCGGATCGCCGCGATACAGACGATGTGTTGGCTGCGGCTGTGAGAATGTCCCGGCGTAAACTAGGACCGGCTTGGCGAGCGCTGCTCGTCGTTCGATGTTGTGCTGCAGGTCTTTCAGCCATTCACGGCCTTGCGCCGCGACTTGCGGCTCGAACGAATCAAATTGGTACGCCGGGTTAACGGGCACTTTGGTCGTGACCGGCAAGCGATCGTCCGACGAGGCGACGCGAGTCCATTGATCGGGCTCCAACGCTACGTCAATCGCATAGCGAATCGCCAGCCGATCACCATATTTGGCCTGCCGGTCGCGGGCCCATTCAATGCGATCGATCGCGGCCGGCTTCGCGAGTTCTATCTGCACCCAACCCCGTCCTTGCTGGTTGGAGATCCAACTGCGACCGTTGCCAAACTGGCCATCGTTAATGTGCTCGAGTTTGTGCAGCGGATGGTTAGGGAAATTTCCAGACGAGGTCGCCACCGCGCCCCGTTCCGCGAGCGCCACATTGCGACCGTTTGCATACAGTTCTAGTTCGTCGATGCAGGGTTCGCTGCTGTTGGTTTCGAGGATCGTGAATCGGACAAACCGTGCCTCGGTTGGTGAAATGCGCTCGACATTGTGTTGTGCATTGACAACGGGTCGAAAAGCGGGCCGCTTTGGCTGCTTGGCTTCCGCGACGCCGTCGGTTGTCGATTCCAGCAGCAAGGCATCCGCCGTCGTCGCCGTGCCCGACTGGCCGGCTTGCAAGACCACCGTGCTGGAGGGAGTTAGTTCGAAAACTCCCGCCGAACGAAAACCGCTCCACAGCGACTGATCCTTGAGTCCGTCGCTTCCGTCCGCGAACTGCTGCTGATTGACAACGGCGATTGTCTGTTGGTCGTCGCCAGTCTGTAGGTTGCCATCGGAGTCCAACAAGTACTTTGCGTCCGTCACATGCGATTTCCAACCTGTTCCCCACGACAGCCAGACTCGGAAACGGCCGCGGACATTGGGGCGATACGCCGCAACGTTCTTCCCCTGCTGGTTGGACCACCACGTATAACGGCCTTGGCTGAGGTTGGGGGACCGTTCGGTGGAACCGGGATCGTCTTTTTGTCCACGAGCCGTGCCGGCTGGATTGATGCCGTTGCCGGCCGGCTTCAACAAGACCCGCATGCCCTGCTGGTCGGCATTCACGGCTGGCTCGTCATCGAGATACACCAGCGACACATTGGCGGTGGGGATGAAAGTTGCTAGCTGCCGACGTCGCATCGCGATGCGTTCATCAACGGCAGCAAGCTGTTCTTTTTGGTCCGGCGACGAGGGGAGCGCCCGATCCGCGTGCCGAACTCCCGCGAAGACCGCCTGCATGGAATAGAAGTCTTTCTGCGGAATCGGGTCGAATTTATGGCTGTGGCAACGCGCGCAACCCAAAGTCAAACCCAGAAAGGTGGCCCCCGTCGTATTGACCATGTCGGCCAGTTCTTCTTGGCGTTGCATCAGCGTGAGACTGATGTCGGGGCTCTTCACCAAGTCATAAGGGCCCGCCACGAGGAAGCCGGTAGCCACGTCCGCGCCCATCGAATCGCCGGCGATTTGTTCTTGGACGAAGCGATCGTAAGGTTTGTCGGCGTTCAGAGAGTCAATGACGTAATCGCGATAGGGCCAGGCGTGGGGGCGTTCTCGATTGGTTTCAAAACCATGCGATTCGGCGAAGCGCACGATGTCCAGCCAGTGCCGTCCCCAGCGTTCTCCGTATCGAGGACTGCACAACACACGGTCGACTAACTGGTCGAACGCGTCGGCGCGCCGATCGTGCAGAAACTGCTGGACTTCGTCCGGCGTGGGCGGCACGCCAAGATGGTCCAGAAAAACTCGCCGAATAAAGGAAACTCGATCCGACGTCGCGGCAGAGGTTAGCCCGCTGGCTGCTAACTTCCGGCGGACAAATGCATCGATGGAATTGGCGCTCCACGCCTCGTCTTTCTCAAGTTTCTCAAGCGGCAAGGGGTCCCGGTTGAGTGGCTGAAACGACCAATGGTCGGTGGCCAGATGATCATTAGCGCTCAGGGCCTCCGGCCAAGTCGCTCCTTGGTCGATCCAGCGGCGAATCACGTCGATCTCGGCGGCACTAAGCCGGTCGCCTTCCGGCGGCATCGTAACGTCGGCGTTTGGATCGGAAATGACCTTCAGCAAAAAACTGGCGGCACTCTTCCCGGGAACGATGGTTGTCTCACCTAGATCGCCGCCGCGCATGGCCACCGACTTGTTATCGAGACGAAAGCCGCTTTTCTGCTTCTTCGCGCCGTGGCAGGAGATGCAATGTTTGGCGAAAATCGGCTGCACATCGCGTGCGAAGTCGACGGCTTTCTCTTGCGCGGCGGCTCGGCGCGCGACTTGACTGTTCGCGAGCAGCACAAGAATCATCGCGCCGAGAAAGAGTCTGTCTTTTGTCGCCATGGCTTTCCATTCCCGGAAGACTACTTACCGCCAACGTACGAATCAAACACGCGTACGCCGGCCCAAGTGGCTTTATTTTCCTTGATGAACATCAGATGTCGCGGATGCGTTTGATATTCGTCGTGTGCCGCTCGGTTCTCGAAAACAATGTGCAGCGCCACGTCGAAATCACGATCGTTCACGTCTCGATCCAGATCTTGGGCCAGGACTCCCGCAGAATAGTAAACACATCCTTCGTGCTTGGACAGGAACTTGTCGCAAGAAGCGACGAGATTCTGTTTAGCCTCGGCCGAGCTTTCCTTGAGCTTGAAGAACACCATGTGCGCCACTTGCGTTTCGGCGGCATGTGCGGAGGACTGAATCGTCGCCACGAGCACAGCCATCATCAGAAGAATCGAGAGTTTGAGTTCCATCGGGTAGTCTCCGGCAAAGTGTGATATTTGGATGGTCGAATATATTGGCGGGCAGCGGAGCGGGTTACTATTGTCCACGCGGGGGCGAGATTCTTCAACCTGCTGGCGGCAGGCACTCTGAACCGGTGGTGTCGGTCTATTTCGTGGAAGCGTGTGAATCGCCTTACGGCGAAAAAGGCGCCGATGGACCTTTGGGAAGGTTGCGGATAGGGAAGGGCGAGCCGGTGCCAGAAGGCACCAAATTGCTGGCCGGCGATTGTCGAAATGGCGCTCCGTTCGCGCTGGCCCGATGCTCGGCGGCAAGCTTGTCGTCCGTTTCCGTCCGCGGTTGCTTGGTCCCGTAGTACTGTGCGAGCGCCTCGTGGGTCGGTTTGTGCTGAGGATCGATTTGCAGCACGCTCAGATACCACATCAGACCTTCTTCGGGAGAAGAGAATTCCATGTAGGTTTGTGCCACGCGAAATCGCAGGTCGATGTTTTTGGGGTCCGTTAGCGCTCGCCGGGCCAAACTAGCGGCTCCATCAATCTCTATTTTGGCATTCTTAATCCAGGTCAGCTCTTTTTGAGCTTCGTCGATCTTCGCCTGGTCGTTGGTAGCTCGGCCCAGGCCGCGCATGGCGGTTGCATAGGCCTGCCGCAAGTCCATGTTGTGAGGTGCTCTGGGGACGACGGGCTGCAATAGCGAATAGGCTTCATTGTAATTAGCCTCCGACATTTCCAGGCGCGCCATTTCCATGATGGCGGCCACGTTGTTCGGCGCTTGGACTAGCACCTCGGCCAAGAGTTCTCGCGCCTGCTTCGGCTTGGTCATCACCCGATAACAGGATGCCAGCCCGATTTTCGCGGAGACTTCCGTTTTGGGCTTGGCCAGGGCAACTTCAAAATGCTCGATCGCCTTCTTGGGCTGCTTATTGATCAACAACACCTCGGCCAACCCCAGGCGAGCTTCATAGTATTCCCCGTCGAGATTGACCGCCCGTTCAAAGTCTTTTTGCGCTTCCTTCCAGCGATACAAGTCTTGCCAGAGAAAGCCGCGCAGATAATACGGCTGCGGATCATAGGGATAGTCCTTGATCCAAGCGGACATCAAGCTGACGGCTTCATTGAGCCGATAAGTCCGCACATAACCCATTACGTAGGCCTCGCAGATTTCGGCTCCATCGCCTTGTTGGTCGCGCAGCATGGCACCTAAATGAGGATCCGCTTCAGCCATGCGTCCGGACTGCGCGTTCGCCAACATGTTTTCGCGTTCGATTCTTTCTTGATCGAAGCCAAGTTCCGCCGCTCGCCCCAGGTGTTTGGTGAATTGCTCGCTGTCGCCTTCATCGCCGCGCCGTCTCGCCAAACGAGCCAACAGAAACTCGGTTTCAGCGTCATCTGCGGTGAGATTTTGCGAAAGGTGCAGCCACCACTCGGCCTCTTCATATCGCCGTCGCTTCAAATACTGGTTGGCCCGATAGCAGGCCAAATCCGAGCGAAACAGCAGGGCGATAACTGGCAAAGCGATAATCCCCAGCACCACCAATATCTTCCACTGTTTCGAACGCCGCGGAGGCTGATCCGCCGTTGTTTGCGCCGTCGTTTGCGCCGCGGGCTCTGACGGATTCGATTTGAGATCGTCGCTCTTACCTTTTGGTGCCGCAGCCGGTTTTCCAGAGGAGGACTTGGCACCTTGATCGGCACTCGCCTCGGATTTGATTTTTTCTTTTTTGCTCATCATGGCATCTCGTCTTCGTGGGCCTACTGGTCGCCGGTTGATCCGCGAATCACGACCATCGGCGATACCTCGACCTTAACAGATTTTAGCGCTGGTAGTAGGGCCGGACACTAGGTTCCTGGCAGCAAACGGGCCACCGCGAGTCCGCACCAAACGGCGAGTAGGCACAACGCCAGATTTCCAACAATGTTCAACATGGCAATTCCCACCTGGCCCTCCTCGAAGCGCCGGATCGTCTCCAAGCTGAATGTGGAGAAAGTCGTCAACGCGCCCAGTAATCCAACCGACAGTCCAATGTGATGCGGGTGCTCGCTAGTTTCGGTTGCCTCCGCGATTTTGTAGGCGATCCCCAGTAGTAAACAGCCAAGCACGTTGACCACTAAGGTTCCAAACGGAAATCGGTTGCCAAACCATTGAAAAGACCAGTAGCTGATCATCCAACGAGAGACGGCTCCAACCGCTCCGCCCACGGCGATAAAAATCAAGTTGGTCAAATTTCCTATTGCTCCTCGGTAGTGGACTTGGTGTCGCCTTGCGTTACATCTTGGCCGGCCGCCTTGCCTTTGCATTGGCAGAGGGCTCCCGTGTAAACCTCCGAAGTCGGATGCCGATTTCTCCATTCACTCCAGGTCATCCGCTGCGTGGCAACCGGCTGGAGGGGCACCTTGTCGCCGTCGTGGAAATAATACTTTTCACCAATCAGCAGCAACAACCGATTTTCGTCTTGTCCACCCAGCCAAACATCGAGGCGCTCGTTGGCCACCGAGTCGTCAGTGAAGGCTCGCGCGCAGTCCGACACATCACAATAGGTGACCGTGACGGGTTTGTCGCCGACCAAGTCGTTTACCACGTGGCCATCGAATCGGTCCATCGCGTTGCGCAAATACGCCCTAGCTTGACCGGCGACGACAACGCCGATCACCTCGTCGTCGTCAAGAATCTGGGCATCCGCGCCGGGACAGGAATGCAAGGCCTCGACACCGGGCAGTTGGGTTTTGGCAAATGGATCAAAGTAAGGGTAGGGTCCGATGCCAGAGTCGGAGGTTTCCTCGGCCGGTGACTCGTCACTTGGTTTGTTTGGCTTCTCGCTTGAGATCAGCATTGTCGATAATGCCGCCCCGCCGGCGATCACGCACGCCGCGACAGACACGACGACGACAAACCGGCTGCGACCCCGGTCACCAGCGGGGCGCTGGCGGCGGGATTTCAGATTTCGCGCCAACGCGGGGTCAGAATTTCCGGGCACCCAAGACATCGATCGATTATTCTCCAACTATTTCAGTCTACGGCGATCCTGCATTCTGGTTCGCCAGGCACCCAGGTGAGTGGTTTGGGGGCAGCGCCATCACCATTGCCGCACCGCGGAACGTAGCTTAGTATAAGTAGTTTAGGCCCAAAAATCGCTAAATAGTTTCCAGTTTCGGGGGATCAACGTGCCTGCCACGGACCAAACCAAGGACACCCAAATCATGAGCGGAGCCGACATTTTGGTTCAATCGCTGGTGGATCACGGTGTCGATGTCATTTTTGCCTATCCAGGCGGCGCGAGCATGCCGCTTCATCAGGCGTTGACCCGCTTTTCCGACAAGATCCGCACCGTGCTGCCCCGTCACGAACAAGGCGGCGCGTTCGCTGCCCAGGGCTACGCGCGATCGACGGGCAAACCGGCGGTTTGCATGGCCACCAGCGGGCCCGGCGCCACCAATTTAGTTACGGCTATCGCCGACGCCAAACTGGACAGTGTTCCGATTATTGCGATCACCGGCCAGGTCCCGCTCAAATCCATCGGCACCGACGCCTTTCAGGAAACGCCGATTGTCGAAGTTTGCCGGGGCATCACGAAACATCACTACCTGGTGACAGACATTGCCGACTTGCCGAGGATCGTGAAGGAGGCCTTTCATGTTGCCACGACCGGCCGTCCCGGTCCGGTGCTGATCGACATGCCGAAAGACGTGCAGATTGAAAAGACCTCGGTGAAGTGGGAAGCGGAAATGAATCTTCCCGGTTATGCCGTGGAAGACCGCCGAGTTCAAAGCGAACAGATCAAGCAAGCCGCCGCCGCCATCAAACTGGCCAACCGGCCCGTGATCTATGCGGGAGGCGGCGTTGTGTCGGCGAACGCCAGCGACGAATTGCGTGAGTTCGCCCGCAAGACGGGGATTCCGGTGGCGTTGACGGTCATGGGGTTGGGAGCCTACCCGGCTGGCGATCCGCTGATGCTGGATATGTTGGGCATGCACGGCAGCGTCTACGCCAACTATGCGGTCCGCGATTGCGATCTGCTGATCGCGCTGGGCGTGCGATTTGACGATCGCGTGACCGGTCATGTCGAGTCCTTCGCCAAGCACGCCAAGATCATTCACATCGATATCGATCCGTCGGAAATCAATAAGAACAAGCCGGCTCACATCCCCATGGTGGGCGATGTCAAGCACGCGCTGCAAGAGCTCAACAAGGTCGTCGAAGCGCCTGAGGATATTTCCGACTGGATTGCTCAATGCAACAAGTGGAAACAGGCACTGCCGTTCCACTACGACCAAAACTTCGAGGGCATCCTGCAGCAGCACGCGATCGCGGAACTTTCGCGAGTGACCGCCGATCGCGAAACTTTCATCACCGTTGGCGTCGGCCAGCATCAAATGTGGTCCGCCCAGTTCTTTCAGTTCACGAGGCCCCGCAGTTTCTTGTCAAGTTCCGGTTTGGGAACCATGGGCTTTGGATTGCCTGCGGCGATGGGAGTCCAGGCGGCGCACCCCGATGCGTTGGTGGTTGATATCGACGGCGACGGCAGTTTTCAAATGAACGTCCAGGAGCTAGCGACCTGTTTCTGTGAATCGCTGCCGGTAAAAATCATGCTGCTGAACAACCAGCATTTGGGAATGGTCGTTCAATGGGAAGACCGGTTCATGAACCGAAATCGGGCTCACACTTACCTCGGGCCGGTGCATCACAAGGAAGCGAAGGGCGAGCAGGAAGCGGACGACCATGCCTATGCGACCGAGCGATATCCGGATTTCGTCCAAATTGCCAAAGGCTATCATTGCGGCGCGGCGACCGTCAGCAAACGGGCCGATCTGGTTCCCGCTCTAGAAGAAATGATCAAATATGACGGGCCGTACTTGCTGGACGTGGAAGTTCCTTACCAAGAACATGTGCTGCCGATGATCCCGTCGGGCCACACGGCCGACGACATTATCATAGAATGACGCCGTCCGTATTGGCTTGAATTGGGGCCGCGGATTTCGTTATACGGATTTCGGATTAAGGACGGCTCATGCTTCGACTAGCACTGCATTGGCAAATTCTGATCGGCATGGTGATCGGTGCCGGCGTTGGTTTGACCTTAAACCGGCAAGCGGGCGACCGGCAACAGGAAATCACGGACAAGGATCTGTTGGAGTCGCTGCAGCTTGAGCGGCTGGCCTTTCACGATACGCCCAACCGGATCGACATCCGTATTCAAAAGGTAGGTGGAGACCTTCAGCATTTCGTCGTCGACGGGACCCGAAAAACGGAAGGTGCCGTCGCGACGCTCAAACAGCTCAAGGACAAACATCCCGAGGCGCACAAACTGTTTCAAACTCATGGTCGCTCGACGGCACGGTGGGTGGGAGACGGGGCTCAGCTTATCGGTTTGCTGTTTCTCAGGCTGTTGAAGATGGTCGCCGTACCGCTCATCGTATCCTCGCTGGTCACCGGCGTGATGGGCGTGGGCAGCGCCTCTCAACTTGGCAAGATGTTTGGCCGAACCGCTCTCTATTATATCTGCACCAGCGTGCTGGCTATTGTTACGGGCATCTTCATGGTCAACATGTTTCGGCCCGGATTGAATGACGACTTGCCGCCTAGTCCGACCGAAGCCCCGAGTGTCGACAACAGTCTGGCCAATGTCATTTATGAACAGATTGAAACCATGATTCCCGCCAATCCCTTTGGAGCATTGGCGGCACCGAACTTTCTGTCGATCATTTGTTTCAGCCTGCTGTTTTCGATCTTCGCGGTAGTCGTCGGAGGAAAGACTGCCGAAGTGGTGGGCGACTTCTTCAAGGCGGCGTTCGAGGTCATGATGGCCATGACGATGGCCATTATCAAGCTCGCCCCGCTGGGAGTGTTGTTCTTGATGTTGTTTGTGACGGCGACTCAAGGCGCGGACGTATTTAGATCGTTGGCTTGGTACCTGGCAACGGTAAGCTGCGCCTTGGCCTTTCATGCGTTTGTGACGTTGCCGCTAATTCTGCTGTTTGTCGCACGCCGAAATCCGTTGAACTTCTTCAAAGCCATGAGCCCTGCCTTGCTGACCGCGTTCAGCTCCGCTTCAAGCAATGCCACGTTGCCATTGACGATGGCTAGCGTGGAAGAGCGGGCGGGCGTGAGCAACCGAGTCGGCTCGTTCGTGCTGCCCCTCGGAGCGACGGTCAACATGGATGGCACGGCGCTCTACGAAGCGGTCGCCGTGCTGTTTATCGCCCAACTCCATGGGATTAGTTTGTCGATGGATCAACAGGTCATCGTGGCAGTGACCGCATTGTTGGCCAGTATTGGCGCGGCGGGCATTCCTCACGCCGGCTTGGTAATGATGGTGATCATCCTGCAAGCGGTCAATCTGCCGGTGGAATCGCAGGGGATCATTCTCGCCGTCGACCGGGTGCTGGATATGTGCCGAACCAGCGTGAACGTCTGGAGTGATTCATGTGGTTGCGCGGTGATCCAGCGCTTCGCCACGGACGAAAAATAGAAAGCACTTCAGAAGAAAACTGAGAACGAGTGGGGGGAGAAAAAAGAGAGGGCTGATTGATGGTCGTAAAGACATACGGGAAATGGGGCAGTGAGATCCCGGCATCAATCAGCCCATGTTTTGAAAGAGTGAAACACTCTTCATTTGTCTCTCAATGCACGCATCATACTATCGCATCGGGTGGAAATCAATCACTCGGGCCACACTTTACGGAATAAGGCACGGATCGTCATCGCGGCGCGTGAAAAATTGTTAAGATTTTACTCGTTGAACTAATTCGACTAATCGATCGTCTAATCCCCAACCCTCAAATTTTCACATTTTTCCGAGGCCGACAATGACGACGGCAAAATTTTTGCTTGTGCTTTTCGTGGCGGCAATGACTTGGTTGCAGACGTGTGGTGTCGCGCGATGCCAGCGTAAAACCCTGCCCACGGAAAAGCCGCCCTCGGAGCTCATGACGCCAGAAACTCAGCGCGCCATCGATCGCGGGTTGGCCTATCTGGCCCGACGCCAACATCGGTCGGGTCAGCAAAAGGGCGCGTTTGGCACGGCGGGCTATGCGGGCGGCGTGGCCGTTTGTGGACTCGGAGGATTGGCCTTTATGTGCGGTGGCAGCCCACCCGGTCAGGGCCTCTACGGCGAGCATGTTGATAGGTGCATTGAGTTTCTCTTGAAGAACTCGCGTGAAACGGGGTTCATCGCCATTCCCAGCGGTCACGACAACATGTACGGCCACGGCTTCGCGACGCTGTTCCTGGCGGAAGTTTACGGCATGTCGGGGGAGATGGAGGTTGGTGAAAAGCTGCGTAAATCGGTCAAGCTTATTTGCGACACGCAGAACAACCACGGGGGCTGGCGATATCAGCCTCGCAAGTCCGATGCGGATCTCTCGATCACCATTTGCCAGATCATGGCTTTGCGCGCGTCTCGCGATGCCGGCATTCATGTCCCCGACGAGGTTCGTGAAAAGTGCATCTCGTATGTCAAGAAAAGTCAGAATAGCGACGGTGGATTTCGCTATCAGATCAACGGCGGCGGGAGTACCTTTCCGCTGACCGGCGCGGGACTGGTGTCGCTGTACAGCGCGGGAATTTACGACGGGCCCGAAGTCGAAAAGGGACTCAAGCATCTCAAGATGTACCTTCCCGGAAAAGGCCGCACGGGCGGGCACTATTTCTACGGCCACTATTACGCCATCCAAGCGATGTGGCACGCGGGCGGCAGTCATTGGGACCAGTGGTACCCGGCGATTCGCAACGAATTGCTGAAGACTCAGCGCGGCGACGGCTCGTGGACGGACTCCAGCGTGGGACCCGAATTCGGCACCGCGATGGCGTGCATCATTCTGCAGATGCCCAACAATTATTTGCCCGTCTTTGCCCCATAACTCAATGTCGGCTTGATATTGTGTCCGCTCCGGTTTGATTCGAAATCGTCGTTTCAAGGTGAAACCTGTTGCCGCCACGGTTGTTTCTAGAGAAAATGAAGCGGAGTTGCTTCCTCACAGGGTTTTACCCATGGCTTCGACGACCTCCGGGTGGACGTTGGCCGAGTTGTTAGAACAATTCGGTCCCATTCCCGCATCCCGCATTCGACACGACCCCGCTCCCGGGCTGGCGACCGAGCAGGATGTCATCGATATCGAGAGCCGCGAGGATCGGTTGTACGAACTCGTGGATGGAGTGCTTTTGGAGAAAGTAATGGGGTATTACGAGTCGTTCGTGGCTGGAGTCATTCTCCGCATGTTGGCGAATTTCGTGATGGAACACGACTTGGGAGTGGTCACCGGCGCGGATGGCACGGTCAAGCTGTTACTGAACCAAGTTCGCATTCCCGACGTTTCCTTCGTGGCATGGGATCAACTGCCCAATCGAAAGCTGCCTGCCGAGCCGATTCCGCAACTGGCCCCCAATCTCGCAGTCGAAGTCATTAGCGAAGGAAACACACCGAGGGAAATGGAGAGAAAACTGGACGAGTATTTTCGCGCGGGAGTGCAACTGGTGTGGTATGTCTATCCCAAGACGCGAACCGTGAGAGTCTTCACGGCAACCGATCAAATGTCGGAACTGTCCGAGGATGAAGTGCTTCAGGGCGGCGCGGCGTTGCCCGGTTTTGAACTGCCACTGGCCGAGTTGTTCGCCCTGCCCCAAGCGTCGTCATAGCCGTGGTTCGACGTCGGAACTCCACGCCACGGATTATTCGATCGCGCCGGTATCGTCGTTGGCATTGGTGTTGTCAAGGTCGAACATCGTGACACCATGATGCAACAACCTCGCTGAAACGCCTCCAACTTCGTCCGGCGGCAGCATAACACCGTCGTCCTGGCGAATCCCCTCAAAGCGAAGAACGACTCGGTTGTTCGAGATCAACCGCTGAATCTCAGGCTTGCGAACGAAGGCTTCCAGCTCATCTAGATCTTGAACCGTTGTCAGTGTTCCGCCGCGATGATCGATCACGTCATAGCCGTCGGCGTGTAGATGAATAATCAGCGTCGGCGGCGGGGACGTCTTGCCGCAACCCGCGCACAGTAAAGTGGCCGTGAACAACGCCGTCAAAAACAGCCTGCACGACGACGGTCCGGTGCGATATGAACGAGTAGCGGGCGTCGCACTCTTCATTTCGCTCTTCACGATTTCGGCTCTACCTACCCTCACGACATCACCTCCCGATGCGTTAGGAAATCACTCCGTCATTTGGTCGTCGAACTCGTCCCGTAATCGACGCAGCACTCGTGATTTTGCCTTGCGAACCGCCACGGGGGTCATGCCCAGTTCGTCGGCGACGTCGCTCGTCGGCCGGTTGTCGATCGCGGTGGCCCAAAAGGCCTTCCAGGTGCGTGACTCAAACTCGCTCTGCAAAATCGTGAGCGCTCGGTGAAACAGCACGGAGTTCACTTGTTGGTCGTCCACGGGATCGCCATTTTCTTCCGGCGGCGCTTCCAGTTGCGAAATGGAAAGTTGAAATTCAGTGCCCCCCACCGCGTCGGGATCCGTCGAATGGCGTCGGCGGTAATCCACGATCTTGTAGCGCGTGATCGTGCGCAGCCAGCCGACGAACGTGTCACCCGCCCGATCGCGTCGAAAGTCGGTGACCGATCCCGCCACGGCGCGAAACACTTCCTGGCCGATGTCGGCCGCATCGTCCCCCCGAATCCCGGCGCGCAGGCACCATCCGTAGACAACCGGGCCGTAAATCTGGACCAGTCGCCGCCAAGCCTCGGGGTCCAGGTCGCGCACCCGAACCAGCAGGCTGGAGTTGATGGAAGCTTCGGATCGATCTTCGTCGTCCACGCAAACCTCAAGAGTTAGGCGCGCTCGCACTCCGCGCGGCGCGAAAACTGGGCCAGAGCTGACCTGCAACTCTGTAATACCCATATCGATTAGGCTAATGGCCCAATTGGGGGAATGCAATCGCCAGGTTCGGCGGGATGGAGGCTTTCATGAGGTCGTGTCACTGGTCTACGATATTACTAGTACGAATACTAGTATTATCGGGACAGCAGCTTGCTGCTGGCGGCCTGCGGCCCGCGAGCAACGTCTTCGCGAGCCAACTCGGGCTGATTTCCCCATTCCCTCACAAATTCTTTTCCTATTTCGCGGATTGTCCATGCACTGTCCAACTCGGGACGAGTTCTTTGAATGCCTCGTGGGGCGTTCATCCCAGTCACGGATCGAAGCCCTGTTTGAACACGTCGAGCAATGCTCGGATTGTCAGTCGATTGTCGAGTCGATGGACGAGGGCTCGGATGACGTGGTTCAAGCGCTGCGCCAGTCTACCGAGGCCTTGCAAGTGTCGCCCGACTGCGAAGAAATGATCTCGCAGGCCGAGATGTTGATCGAGCCCTTTCGAGAGGCGAAAAATCCCAAGACAACGGCCCACGTTCCCGAGTACATCCGGGACTACCACATTTTAGATCCCATCGGCGAAGGAGGCATGGGAAAACTGTACCAGGCGACTCACACACGGTTGAAGCGATCCGTCGCCATCAAACTGCTGGCCACGCGGGTGACCCAGGAAGCATCCGCGATCAGCCGCTTCATGAGAGAAATGGAGGCGGTTGGCAAGCTTGAACACGAAAACATTGTGCATGCGCTGGACGCAGGCGAACAAGACGGCTTGCACTATCTGGTGATGGAGTTGGTCGACGGTTTGGATCTGCGCAAGATTCTCAAACGAACCGGCACGCTTTCCATCGCCAACGCCTGTGAAGCCGCTCGCCAAGCTGCGATCGGTTTGCACAGCGCCCACATGGAGGGTTTGGTTCACCGCGATGTGAAGCCGTCGAATCTGATGATCTCCATGCAAGGCTGCGTCAAGCTGCTAGACCTCGGCCTGGCACTATTGGGCAGCGAGACCAGCGGCGAACTGACGTCTTCTCAGCTCGCGATCGGCTCGGTCGATTACATCGCGCCCGAACAGGCCGATGATAGCCATGGAGTGACCGCGAAAGCCGACATCTACAGTCTCGGTTGCACGCTTTACCATTTGCTATGCGGCCGTCCCCCGTTTTTTTCCGGCCACACCACTTCGCTGATCCAGAGAATCAAGGCGCACGCCACCGAATGCCCGGCGCGAATTACCGAATTTCGCTCGGACGCCCCCGACGAGTTGGCGGAAGTCTTGGATCGCATGCTGGAAAAGTCCCCCGAACGCCGGCCTGCCGACGCGCAAGCGGTCGCCGACATGTTGCAGCCCTTCAGTGAGGCTGCCGACTTGGCCAAACTCGTCCGCAAAGCGAGTGGCACCAGCACGACGGCTGTCATGACGAATGTAGAACCAACCCAAGCCACGAAAAAAAGCGATTTGGCCAAGGCCGGCAACCAGCATAAGAAATCGCCCTCGGCCATGCTGGCCGAAATCAAGGGCCAGCCAGCCGTTGTCACCACGCACGAATCCCGGCTACCCGCGATTAAGATCACGACACGAAAACAGCTTCAGCTCATTGAAGAGCTGATGACGCTGGTTTCAGGGTGCCGCGAGCAAGAGGCCGAACTGCGTGGCACCCGCGAGGACCGCGAGCAAGAACTACAGCAAACGCACGACGAGCTACGCGGAAAACTGGTGCGAGATTTCGAGTCCAAGTACGGCAAGCTGGCCTTGGAGTACAAAAAGGCGAAGGAACAAGTCGAATCCCAATTCGAAGGCGAAGGGTACATCCTGGCCAATGAAGAACAGCAGTTTGAGGAAGAAGCGACGCGAGACCACACCATAGAAATGGAGCACGCCAAACAAGAGTGGAATGACGCGCATCAAAAGCTGCTCGAAAGAATCGACGCGACCCAAGCCACGCCGCAAGCTCAATTCGAAACGATCAAGAGCCAGTGTGACACCTTCGCTCTGGAACTTCAAAGCGTGGAAAAGCAGGCGGAAAAGATCGTCCGCCGACGGGGATGTGGGACCATCCATCCGCTACCACAATTCCAACTGCCAAGTACGGACCGGTGGAAGCAGGAGAGCATCGATCAAGTGGCCGCGGCCTTGGAGACCACTCGCCAGCAAATCGTTGTGCTGCACGACCGACGAGCGGCCCGTTTTAACGAAACAGGCTGGCCGATGCTGCTGTTTTTCTTGTTTGGCATCTTGGCCGCGCTGGGAACTTGGTTGGCCTGGCCGCAATATCAATACTTGTGGATCGGCGTTGGCGTTGGCGTTGGCTTGTTTTTGGCCATCATCGTTCGGCAAGTCATGCGTTCCTTTGGCAAAAAGCAAACCCTGGCCGTTCTGCCCGAGGTGCAAAAGTCGTTGGGAACGGCGCACACGCTGCTGCGCGGCGCGCTCGAATCAGCGCATGCAGACGCGCAACGAAAACACAGCAAGATAAAACAAGAACGCGACGAAGAACTGGACAGCGCAAAAGCCGCCTGGGCAAAAACACGCCGCGCCATCAAGGCCAAACAAGACGCCAAGGCCCGCAAAGTGACCGACCGCTTTCAGGCAAAAAGAAAGAAGATTACGGCCACCCGAGATCGGCAGACCGCGTCGCTTGAGCAAAAGTACCCGCCTCAACTGAAGCAACTCGAACAAGAATTCGAGACCGCTTTCCAATCTTGCAGCAAGTCGCACCGCGAAAAGATGGCGGCCAGCCGCATTCAGTTTGAAGAGCAATGGCGTGACACGGCCGATCGCTGGACCGAAGGGAACACCCGGTTTCGCGAGGCAATCGAACAGATGAACTTCGCTTGCGACCGGCGTTTTCCGAACTGGGACGACGTCGACTGGAAAACATGGAAGCCGGTGCCGCAGCCTTTGTCCGCGTTGCGTTTCGGCCAGTTTGGCGTCTCCATTGCCTCCGAGGCGGGTGAAAAGTTGCGGCCAGGCGAGGTCACGCTGCCGGAATCCGACTACTCCCTGCCGGCGGTCCTTTCGTTTCCGGAGTGTCCTTCGATCCTGTTCAAGGCCGAGGGAGAAGGCCGCGAGGTTGCCATTCAATCCATCCAGAACGCCATGTTGAGATTGCTCACGTCCTTGCCGCCGGGCAAGGTTCGCTTCACGATCCTGGATCCCGTTGGGTTGGGTCAGAATTTTTCCGTGTTCATGCACTTGGCCGATTTTGACGAACGCCTGGTAACGAGCCGAATCTGGACCGAATCGGCGCACATCAACAAGCGTCTGACTGATCTGACCGAGCATATGGAGAACGTGATCCAAAAATACTTGCGAAATGAGTTCGCATCGATTCAGGAGTACAATCAGCAAGCGGGCGAGGTGGCCGAACCCTTTCAGATTTTGGTCGTGGCAAACTTCCCCGCCAACTTCAACGAGGAATCCGCCCGGCGGCTGGTGAGCATCGCCAGTACAGGTGCCCGCTGCGGCGTGTATACGCTGATCAGCACCGATACCAAGATGAAACTGCCCAGGAACTTCGATCTGGCGGATTTAGAAGCCAACGCGGCGACGCTGCGCTGGAACGATGATCGTTATCTCTGGGACCACCCGGAGCTGACATCCTTGCCCCTGCGATTGGATCAGCGTCCGGCGGACGACGACTTCACCGCGGCGGTACGGGCCGTCGGCCAGTTGGCCAAAGACTCCAGCCGCGTGGAAGTGCCGTTCAAAACGGTGATTCCTCCACCTAACCAGTGGTGGTCAAGCGACAGCCGGGCCGAAGTCGAGGTTCCCTTGGGACGAGCCGGAGCCACCAAACTGCAATACATGCGGTTGGGTAAAGGTACGTCGCAACACGTGCTGATTTCCGGAAAGACGGGTTCCGGAAAATCGACGTTGCTGCATGCCATCATCACGACCTTGTCCGTCTATTACAGTCCAGACGAAATTCAGTTCTATTTGATCGACTTCAAAAAGGGCGTTGAGTTCAAGGCTTACGCGAGCTTCAGTTTGCCCCATGCGCGTGTCATCGCCATCGAAAGCGAACGTGAGTTTGGGATGAGCGTTCTAGAGCGGTTGGATGCCGAACTGCGTGAACGGGGCGATCGGTTCCGCTCGGCCGGTGTCCAAGACATCAAAGCCTTTCGCGACGCCAATCCCGATGCGGTGGTGCCGCGAATTCTGTTAATCATCGACGAGTTTCAAGAGTTGTTCGTCAGCGACGACAAGATCTCGCAGGAGGCCGGTTTGTTACTCGACCGGCTTGTCCGGCAGGGCCGCGCATTTGGAATTCATGTCTTGCTGGGATCGCAAACCTTGGCCGGTGCCTACTCGTTGGCGCGCAGCACGCTGGGCCAGATGGCGGTGCGGGTGGCGTTGCAATGCAGCGAAACCGACGCGCACTTGATCCTCAGCGAAGACAACACGGCGGCTCGCCTGCTCAACCGGCCGGGCGAGGCGATCTACAACGACGCCAACGGCATGCTGGAAGGAAACCATCCTTTCCAAGTCGTGTGGCTGCCCGACGTCGACCGCGAAGCCAGTTTGCGCGACATCCAGCGCATGGCCGAACAGCGGGGCCGAAACGCCGATCCACCGATCGTCTTCGAAGGCAACGTGGCCGCCGACCCGGGCGAGAATCGGCTTTTGCGAAAGGCCTTGCAATCGAAGCCGACGAAGGCCAAAGGTTCCCTGCCGATGGCTTGGCTCGGCTCGGCCGTGGCCATCAAGGATCCGACGTGCGTTTCATTTCGGCGACAAAGCGGTAGTAACTTGCTGATCGTCGGACAGCAAGAAGAAATGGCCATGGGAATCCTGGGCAACTGCCTGGTCAGTCTCGCCGCGCAGCTTCCGCCAGACGCGGCAAGTACATCCAACCTGCGCCGCTATTACATTTGCGACGGAATTCGGCCCGAATCGCCCGATTCTGATTTCTGGAGCCGCTTCACGCATCAGACTTCCATCGATGCCGAACTGGTTTCGCCCAAGCAACTCTCCAAGCTGATGGCACGCCTGGCGGAAGAAGTGGACCGCCGGCTTCAAGATAGCGAAGCGGTTGCCGACCCGATTTTTGTCGTCCTGCACAACCTTTCCCGTTTTCGCGATCTGCGCAAATCGGACGAGTATAGTTTTTCTGGTTTCGACGAAGATGCGCCCGCCAGTGCCGACAAGCTGTTTAGTACGATCTTGCGCGAGGGACCGACGGTTGGCATCCACGCGATAATCTGGTGCGACTCATACAACAATTTGAATCGCTGGATCGAACGCCAAAACATGAACGACCTTGAATTGCGGATCTTGTTCCAAATGGGAGCCAGCGATTCCAGCAATTTGATGGATAGCCCGGCCGCCAGCCGGTTGGGCGTCCACCGTGCCATGCTCTACGACGAAGAGCTTGGCCAAACGGAGAAGTTTCGCCCCTACGGCCCGCCCTCCCACGATTGGCTCAAGTGGGTTGCCGATCAGCTTGCCAAGCGGGACGCCAACTGAATCCGTGCAAACTCCTCAGATCAACGCCAATCCCACGGATTGTTAGCGTTTTGGCTTGTTCGATTCAGTTCGCCGCCGTTCGGGTGTCGGGCGTTCACGATTCGGCGGGCGCTTGTCTCGCCCGCCTTCCTGGTTGGTCGCTACTTGGGCCCGCCGCATGACGAAGTGGATCAGGTATAACCGCTTCAGCCGACGCTTGTGTTCCTCAAGTGGCAAATCGTCAAGCTGCTGTCGCTGTTCATCGCTTAGGTTCTTCTCATAGAACTTGCGCAGCGCCCGCTCGGACACTTCCGATTGCTGCCGCAGCAGCAAAGTTCGTTCAAACCAGCGAGCTAGCTTGGGCTTTAAATCAGACTCGGATCCCAGCACCTCCCGGCCTTGCGGAGAAAGCCGGCGCATCAAGACGCTGGATTCCGCCGGCTCTGGCAGCGGCAGTTCACGATGATTGGGACGCAGCGCGAGGGCCGCATGCAGCAAGAATCTGCGCCGCTTGCTGTCCTTGGTGCCTCGGTACATTTTTTGAAACTGGGGCGGCATCCAAGAAATGATTTCCGCTTGGTTGCTGGCCAAATAGATGCTCATCATCCAACTGCGGATCTTCACAAGGTCCGAGCGTGGCAGTTCGAGCCCTTCGATCTCGGGCGTAATTCGTTCTTCATCGCGTTTGCGAAGTTCACGAATTCTCGCGATCCGTTCCTTCGACGAAAGTCCCTGAAGTTCGGCCTGCAAGACCGGATCCAGGGTTTGCAGCCACTGGTTGTAACGCTGCAGCGTCCGCCGCAGTTGCTCGGACTTTGGATCGCGCGTGATTTGTTGGTGAAGCTTGCGCAACCGCTCGCGTTCGCCTTCCGAAAGTTTGTCGAACCGCTTTTTTAATCGCAGCAATTCGGTCCTGTCTTCCGTGGTCAGCGAGACGGCGTGCTCCGTTCCCTTGGGCGCGGAGCTATCCTGAGCCACGCCGACGGCCGCGCCGGTCAACAGCAAACCACAGGTAATGATGGTCACTTCAAATCGCATCTTCCTTGTTCTCCCCCTCGGCGAACAACCCCTCTTGGTCGAGGTCTCTGAGGAATTCGATGTCGTCGATGTGATAGTACAGATCCATATTTTCGATGACGGGCAGGTCTCGAACCAACTGTCGATCCGCCGACGTCAGCCAGGCCCGCGTGGCGGAGTATCCCAGCAGTCCCGCCACCACCAAGCAAGCCGCGCCTCCGCCCCAGGCCAGTGCCGCCCGCGTTCGCCAGGCCGCGCCCCGTTTCGTTTCCGCCGTGGCCTTCAGAGCCACCATCTCGATGGTACTCTTGGTAAACGACTGGTCCAAATGCGCCCGCGGCAGCAGGTCCAGCAGGTCCCAAGTCTGCTGCATCCCCTGCAGCCGGGAACGATAATGCGGATCTTCCCCCAGTCGCCGTTCGATGCGCTGGCTTTCCGCGTCGTCTAGTTCTCCGTCCAAGTAGGCGACCAGTTCTTCTTCAGCCGGATCGCCCGCCGCGTCGTCGGTGTTCTGTTTTGCTTCGGTCATGAGACTTGTTGATGTATGAATCTAGTCTGGTCGTGAATTTCCGTTGTCACCCGCGAAAGGGTGCGCTCCGGCGTCCATGTAAGGTTCTAAAATAATCTTCAGGCTGGCCCGTGCTCGCGACAGCAGCGACTTGACGGCATGCGTCGACAAGCCCATCGTGGCCGCGATGTCGACATAGCTCATCCCTTCAAACTTCGACAGCAACAAGGCCATCCTTTGACGTTCGTTCAGTGTTTCGATCGCTTGGCGAACCACTTCCGACATTTCCAACTGATCCAATTGCCGCGCCGGCATCAAAGCGCTCGCGGCCTTGGCCATCTGTTCCAGCGAATGGGCGCTGCTGTCGTTTCGTTGGGTGGTGACGCTGACTTCCTTGCGGCGCGAAAATCCTCGCAAGGCATTGTTCGCCACGTTGTTGGCAATGGTGAACAGCCACGTCGAGAATTTCGCGCCCGGCACATAAGTCTTCCGAGCGCGATACACGCGCAGAAAGACGTCTTGAGCCAAATCTTCGGCGACATCGCGGCCACGCACTAAATGCTCAAGGACCGTAATCAGCCGGCCTTGATAACGCATTACCAATTCCTCGAACGCCGCCGCATCGTCGTCGCGCACCTGCAGCATCAGCCTTACGTCGGGGTCCGTAAGCTCGTAGTCTCGCGCTTTAGGCGCTGCCTCTTCACTGATGGACAAACTAATCCCCACCGTCTAAATATCACGACGCCGCCAGGTGTTACACAACCTAAATGTAAGCAAAACAAGCGGCTACGGCCAGAAAGGCCGCCCGGCCCACTTAGGGCCGCGACGGGCATTGGCCATATTCATCTAACCCCAGCCAGGGCCATAAGTTTCTCTCGGTCCCAAATCGCGGCGGTGGGACGCGTCTTGACGCCGCCCGTGGCTGGAACCCACCTGTTTTAGCTTGCCAGAGCCGGTCTCCAGGATGGGCGCCAGCGGAGATTTCAATCCGGCTACGGTATACTTGCACTTTCCATACTACCGACCGCGGCCCAGTAGCGAAGAGTCCCCGATGTTCAAGAACCTTGCCAATTGTTCGCCTGTTTGTGTTTTCACAATGACGGTCATCGCCACGCTGGCCGTTGCGGCGCCGGCGGGCGAGAAACTGCCGAACGTTCTCATCATCTTGGCGGACGACCTCGGCTATGGGGACGTTGGTTGCTACAACGACGAATCGAACATTCCCACGCCCAACATCGACCGCTTGGCATCGCAAGGCATGTTGTTTCGCGATGCTCACAGCCCGGCGACGGTTTGCACACCCAGCCGATACAGTCTGTTGACGGGCCGCATGGCTTTTCGAACGCCCACGCAAGGCCGCGTCTTTACCGGTGTTGGCGGTCCGAATCTGATTGAAGAAGACCGTCTGACGCTTCCCGGGATGTTGCAAGACAAGGGCTATACAACAGCCTGCTTTGGCAAATGGCATGTGGGCATGACGTTCCACGATCAAGATGGCCAGCCCATCAACAAGGACGGCTTGGCGGCGGTCAAACGTATTGACTATTCACGCCCAATCAGCGGCGCGCCGATCCATCGCGGGTTCGACCGCTTCTTTGGAACGGCCAGTTGCCCGACGACCGATTGGCTGTACGCATTCATCGACGGCGACCGAGTTCCCGTGCCGCCGAATGGAGTACTCGACAAGTCGAACCTGCCTAAACATCCGTACTCGCGCGACAACCGGCCGGGGCTGGTCGCGCCTGATTTCGACCTGGAGGAAGTCGACTTGCTGTTTCTGGAAAAGAGCAAAGCCTTCCTGGAACAGCATGTCAAACAATCACCAAAAAAATCGTTCTTCCTGTACCATGCAACGCAAGCCGTGCATTTACCGTCGTTCCCGGGACGTGCATTCAAAGGCAAGACCAAGTCGGGGCCGCACGGCGATTTCATTTTTGAACTGGACTACATTGTGGGCGAACTGATGGGAACGCTGCAGCGATTGGGGTTGGCGGAGGATACAATCGTGATGTTTTCCAGCGACAACGGCCCGGAAGTTACCAGCGTCTACTACATGCGGCAGGACCACCGGCACGACGGAGCCCGGCCGTGGCGCGGCATGAAGCGAGACAACTGGGAAGGCGGCCATCGAGTACCCTTCGTCGTTCGCTGGCCAGGAAAGATCGAACGTGGCTCCACGTCATTCCAAACACTCTGCTTGACGGACGTCATGGCCACGGTCGCGGCCATCGTCCAGACCGAACTTCCGCCCGATGCCGGCGAGGACAGCTTCAACATGCTGCCAGCGCTTTTGGGACAAGACCAAGGTCCGATTCGAAAGTACGTGATGCACCAGGGCTTTGCCGGCAACCGAAAGCTAGCGATCCGGCGCGGCCCTTGGAAGTATCTCAATCACACGGATTCGGGGGGCAACAACTACGAGACGCGGGACTTCCTGGCCGCCTTCAAATTGCCGAACACCGCGCCCGATGCGCCTGGTCAGTTATTCAACCTCGAAGACGATCCCGGCGAGACCACGAATCTTTATCAAGAGCATCCCGAGATCGTCCGCGAACTTCACGACAAACTAGAGCAATTCAAGAGTTCCGGTCGCAGCGCCCCTGTTTCGAAGGCGCGTGAGTAGTGCTGTTGACGACCATTCTATTCAACTCAATATCGCGGCATCGGCCAGTTCGGGCGACACACCGCAGGCGGCGGCGGTTTCTTTTAGCTGGCCCCAACTGATTTCATCGAGTTCCACGCCGTTCGCGATTCGCTCTTGGCGATTTCGGTCTTCAATGTCGCCGGGAGCCAGCACTTGGCCGCCCGGCTCGGACGGCTCGGAGCTTTTTACGAAATCCACATAGCGCCGTGCTTCGGCAAACAAATCGCCGCCGGCTTGAAGCTTGAGCGGGTCAACCAGGATCGACAACATGTTTTGTTCCAACCTAGTCTTTCCCGCGGAACTTGCGCCGCCACCCGTCAACGCGCCGGCCAACAGTTCCGCCATGAAGCCCAGGCCGTATCCTTTGTGGCCGGCGAGGGGCAGTATTGATCCGGCTATCTCACCGGCAACCGGACCGTAAAATTCGTTGGGGTCGGTAGTGGGGTTTCCGTCGGCATCGACGATCCACCCTTCAGGAACCCGGACGCCCTTGTTGCGAGCGACCTTCAGCTTTCCTTCGGCCGTCGCCGCGGCCGCGAAGTCGAGTACGACGGGGCTCCGACCCTCGACCGGAAAAGCGACCGAAATAGGATTGATCGACAGCCGTTTGTCTTTGCCGCCAGCCGGCACCACGTGCATTCCCAGGCCGCTTGTGTTGACGAAGTTCAAGGCGACCAGATTCGCGTCGGCGGCCATCTCCGACCAATGGCCGATGCGGCCCAAGTGGCCGCTATTTCGCAGAGCGATCACGGCCACGCCTTGGTCGCGGCATTTGTCGATGCCCAGTTGCGTCGCCTGTTTGCCAATCCACTGTCCGAAACCCATTTGACCGTCGATCAAGGCCATCGTGGGCGAATCGATGATCACTTCCATGTCGCGATTGGCAAACACTTTCTCGTCGGACATCCACTGAATGTAAATCGGCGCGCGGATGACTCCATGGGAATCGTGCCCCGCCAGGTTCGCCTTTACCAGGTGGTCGGCGATCGCGTCGGATTCTTGGGCATTACAACCTGAAGAGGCAAAGATGGCGGAGATCAGCGAAGCGAGGCGTTCGTGGTGAAACTTCATCGGGTAGGACCTGTCGTGAACGTAAGGGGGAGCGATTACGTGGAGCGTAACCAAGCGGCGATTCCCCCACAAGTAGCGATCCGTTCACGTTAGTCCACAGCGAGACCGCGTCCAGCGAGCCATGGCGGCCATCGTTGATTGCCGCATGCGAACGGCCAGAGGTAGCGGGGCCGGACGTCCCCGGCGATCCGCTGGAGTTTCGAGGGCAGTTGCGATCCCACGCAAGATGAGCCCGCGTGTCGCGAAGGGCAACTCGCGTGGAGTCATGTCCGCCAGAACGCGGATCTTGGAACGCCAATTGTCAGCATTCCATCACGCTCCGGCAAGCATGATGACCGGTTGCCAAAAATGCCCGTCTTATCGATAAGTGCATGCACGATACACGATTAGTGGCGTCAGCCAAAGCCGCAACTACCGGCACCCTCGCCAGACGCGGTTGAGTCGCCCAACGTCGCGCATCCGCCAGCAGTCATGGAAATCGTCAACAGCAGCAACGCTATCATCCAACGCATCGTTTTGGTGAATCTCACGCCAATCCCTTTACAATGAGCCCAGCAAGTTTGTTTCCTATGTCTAAGAGTGAATTTCGACGGAATCTTGAGAAAACTATGTGGGCGTGGTTACACTTTCGACCATCTTTCCCAATCCGATCACTCAAAAACCAAAAACTTTTCGATCTAGAGTCAAGTTCCGTCGCACGACGCCGGCGGGCAATCACGACCGAGCCGTGGCTGGCAAAGAGTTCAAGGCCCTGTCTCGTTAGATTTCGAGCCACCAAACGCCTATACTGAAGAAAACGTTGGCGCTCGTTCCAGCGGTAGGCATCCATTTCGGAAGGACCAGTCATGGCACGATCTATCTTGATAGCCGGTTGGGTGATAGTGTTCGCCGCATGCCCCGCCAAGGCGGACGATGCAGTGGATCCGGCGCGGGCTGGCACTTCCGAGAAAACGGAAAACCAGTTGCCAGCGTCCCACGTGCAGGCGATCGAGGCACTGATCCGTTTAACTCGCGACCAAGATCCGAACGTCAGGCGAACCGCCTTTGGCGCGTTGGGAACAATCGGTAGGGAAACGCCGTCGCTGGCCCGCGCCGTGGCGGCCGGTGTGAAAGATGACGATGTCACCGTGCGCAATGCGGCTTATGAAACGCTTTCACGGGCCATTTCCGACGGCGCCGAAAAAGTGGCGATTCTGTTGTCAGCGGTCCAAGACGAGAATGAAACGATCGCCCTGCGGGCCGCCGAAGATCTCGGAAAATTGGGGAAGGAGGCCGTCCCCCATCTCACTCAGGCTCTGGAAGATGAGAACCTTCAGATGCTCGTGATTCACACGCTGCAAAGCATCGGCACGGACGCCATTGACGCGATTTCAGATTTGACCCCGCTGTTGAAGAATGAGAATCCGGAAGTTCGCATCGCGGTCGCGGAAAGCCTCAGCAGCATCTGCCGCCGGTCCAACGCAAATTCGGAATCCGCGCGTCGCGAGGCGCTGATGCGTGACTTTGCCAGCCGGCGAGGCTCGCGTTCGTCAACCTCCTCGGGCGCTATCCGCCGCTTCACCGACGCCCTTATCATTCGTTTTGACGAAGATCGTGACGGCAAGCTGGGCGCGAAAGAGTGGTCCGGTTCGGGTCTGCCGAACCTCGACGCCTCGGCCGACCAGGATGACGATGGCGCGATCAGCCGTAGCGAGTTGGCAACTTGGTATAAAGCGCGGAGTAGAGGAGGGCGAGGCTCTGGTGGCGTGTCTGGTGCCATTACCGGCGGTGCCGTCCCGGTTCCGATGCGCTAGTGCGCCGACTCTCGCCAGCTCGGGGTTCTCCGAACGACAATTCCCGAACCGCGACCTTCGGGTGAAATAAAAGCCGACCGAGCCATTGATACTCGATCGGCTTTGCCTCTCCTCGTTGCCGACAAACAGATCGCTATTCGCTGTCAGGTCGAGCTGGCCGTCCGCGCCGTCCGCCTGCTTCTCCGTCACCGCCGCGCCCACCAGGTCCACCGCGACGGCCGATTTCCTCGGCGAAATTCTTTAGTTCCTCTCGGCTTAGTTTACCGTCGTCGTCCTTGTCGAACTCGAACGCATGTTGCACCATTCGTTCGGGGCTTGGAGGTCCACCACCGGGTCCGCCAGGTCCACGACGACCGCCACCGAATCCCTCGCCGCCCTCACCTCGCGGCCCACGACGACCGCCATCGCCGCCACCTTCGCCTCGAGGTCCGCGACCACCTCGCGGCCCTCCTTCGGAAGATTCGCCGGAACCCGCCAATTCCCCGCGATCCAAAGCTCCATCCTTGTTTTTATCCAAGCGTTCAATCACGCTTTGCATGCGCTCGGGAAGTTCGTCCTTGGTCACCTTGCCGTCATCATTTTTATCGAAACCCAGGATTCGCGCGGCAAAGTCGGCGGCTCCACGGGCCCGGTCTCCGCCTTCTGCTCCGCGACCCTCTGCTCCACGACCTTCTGGTCTGCGGCCTTCCGGTCCACGGCCGCGACCAGCCGGGCCGCCTTCACGACCACCCTCAGGTCCACGCCCACGCGGGCCACGAAATCCACCGCCAGGTCCTTCACCGGGCCCGCCAGGTCCGCGAATCGGACGCAACTCGTCTCGCGTCAGCTTGCCGTCCTTGTTCTTGTCCAGAGCCATCAGAGCTTTCGGGGCGTTCTTCATTTCCTCGCCGGAGATTTCCTGGTCGCGATCGGTATCGAGCGCCTCGGCAATCGGATGGGGCGGTGGACGAAAATCTCGTTCGCCAGTACCTCTTCCTTCAGGACCGCGTCGTCCTTGTCCCGGCCCGCGTTCGCCCCGGCCGCCGGGAGGTTGCGAAAAAGCAATCGTCGTCACACCGGCAATCGCCAACACCGAACACACCATCATCAGCTTCTTGGTCATCAACGTTCTCCTGGGCTTGTTGTGTTTCTCGTTCATTGTTTATCCCGCCGCGCTCAGCGTCTGCCTCGCGCTCGCTCGCGGGCTTGAATCGACATCGGATCGGTTTCGGGTATCACCGATTCCCAATCAATCCCCAATTGCAGACCCAAGCGGACGTGCGAACCGTGCTCCTTGGATTTGCGTGGAAAGTCGGCCACGATCTTGTCCATCGCCGACGCCATCGCTTGGCGCTTGTCGTCACGCTTAAATTGCTTGACAACCTTTCCCGATAATCCGAAGGCGTCGGGTTCAACCACGAGGATTCTGTTCTCGCCTTCGATTCCCGTGAGCGGTTTCAAGTCCGCCTTGTCGGAAACGGCTACGTAAATGAATTGTCCGCCGAGCGAATCGGACCAGGCCAGATCGAGCAACTGATCCTGCATTCGCTCTTGTTCCTCATTGCTCTCGGCCAATGTGACGATCAACGGCAGGTTGTCGCAAGCGGCCACATTCAGTGCCAATTCGAGACTCTTCATCAGCGGCAATTGGGAATGATCCTCGCTTTTGACTTTCGACGAAACCTTCTTAGCGATGCTCTTCATTCCTTGCGCCATCTGCTGGCTGTTACGATATTCAAAGAATGGGCCCCGTCCGGCGGCCGTCAATCGGCGGCGGCCATCGGGTGCGAGGATGACGAAGGTCGTGTTTTCTAGCTCGCCCGAACGGCCGACAAAGATCGACTTCAAAAAGTCAGCCTCTTGCTTGTCTTCGTAAGTCGACAAGCGAATACAGACAAAGTCACGCGACGCGGCGACGACCTCTTGCTTGGTCAGGAAACTCCTGTCCATTCCCTGTTTGCCCGGTCACCAAATGCCCGACACACCGAGACACTGCGGCGCGGCCGACAGCAACAGAATCGGTCGATTGCTGCGCTTCGCCTCGGCGAGCCCGCTCTGCAACGTTCCATACCAGGCAATTTTAGGTTCAACGGCATCACTAGCCTGGATCGTCATGCTCAGCAGCAAGGCTGCCGCCATCAATGAGAATGTCTGCTTCATTTTCGCGTCCTTGGCATACTTGGCACGGATACCCAAAGCGGGGAGGGATGTCTAGCGACAAAGGATGTCTAGCGACAACACCCTCGCAATCGCCTCGGGTTCGTGCTGGAGAGGTCTGTGCTGTGTGGGGTAGTAACTGAAAGGTCGAGCCTTCAGTCCACAGGAAAATCAAATCTCACGGCGCGAAATCACCCAACTTTCATCCGCCGAAGGATGACTCTGGCACCTTCCGCTAAACCCCGGCCTCAAGACGTGGACATGTCTCAAGACGTGGACATGTCTCAGGGCGTAGCCATGAAGTGAAGCATGATCGTGAAAAAGATGCGATAAGCCAAGAATAGGCCACCGGCCAGAGCCGCTTTGCCTGGGGGCATCCCAAACACCAGCAAAAAGACACCTCCCGCGACAAACAGGACCACACCTAATGCGGGCAACAAAGCAAACAGTCCAAATGGTGTCAATGCCAGGGCAATCACGTTGCTAACCGCCGCGATTCCAAGGCCCGATAATCCGGCCTTGACCCAGTCTGTCTCACTTTCATTATTAAACGCGCTGACTAGAGCGCAGATAACGATGGCGTCGAGCGCGAAATAGAAAAGAATGCAAAACATAATCTACTGCCGCACGAATAGCGTGCGTGCCCTCCCCTTGTTTGCCGCCTAGATGGATGTGACCGATGCGCGCCCCGCGACGCATCCGGCTCAATTGATCAAGAACGAACCCGCCGCCTCATCGTCGTCTCCCCGTTCCCACTCGCGGCGGACTTCGCGAAGACCATAGGCGCACATTTCAAACTGATCGCTCAATCGCTCAAGCACATCCCGAGGTGCCGCTTCATCTTCGTCGGTTTCGATCGTGCTGGCAATATGGTACGCCTTTTTTCCTTGAGTACAGTAGGCGACAAATCGGTCCACCTCTTCGTCTCGCCGGGGCCGCAGCGATTCGGGGTAGACGCCGGCCCAAAACAGGGCAAAGTCGCCGATGTGGCGATGGACTTCACGACGGGCGTTGCCGATGCGCTGGTCGGCTTCAACCAGCATTTCGCCGATCTCGGCCACCGGGCGTCCCACCAGTGTGCGAATCTTCAGCAGGGCGTCATATCGCACGAATCGAATCAGCATCTTGCTGACGTAGTCAATCACCGGCGGGTCGGCGACTCCCAGGTGGGTGTGAAAAGTATTTTCGGCGAGTCCTGCAAAGAAGCGATCGATCGCCGACGATGGCTGGTTTAAAGTCATGATCTACGTCCTCGTTTACCCGTAGCACGTCTCTAATAAACTTTAGTTTCGACTTTTGACCAAGGTCAAGTTTGAAACTGAGGACGATCGACACAAGTTGCGACATAAGTCTCACTTGCGAAACGACTTGTGTGAATTTAAGGTTGCTGGACCGCGAACTTGAAGATTTGCAGTTTCGAGGCCCGTTTTGGCAAATAGAGACGACTCGGCGACATTTGCCCCCGCCGCCTGAGGATCGTTCGGGCAATTAGTGTCCCATTCTGAAAAACCGTGGCCAGCACCCAACGGCTGATCAAAACGCGACACTAGTGCTTTGTCACAGCTAAGAATTAGGGTTAGTTGAGTTCGCCAGGGGTGCCACTGGCGTCTCGCCAGTGGACGCTACGAGCACGGGCAAGATGCCCGAGGCACCCTAACATTAAGCCGTGACAAAGCGCTTGTTACGCGAACGATCCTTAGTAAAGCTGTTCGCCTGGAGTGAAGCCCAGCTCTTTCACCCGGTCGTAATCCTCTTTCGCTTGCTCGGCCTTGCCAAGCTTCTCCAAGACGAGACCGCGGTGATAACGCATGACCGCGACGTGTTCGGCGAGTGCCCGCTCTTTGAACTTGAGTTCCCTTACATCGGCCATCGACCTGCCATCGTGCGCGATCATTCGTTTTAGCGCGTGGCCCTCGGGTCCATAGTAGCGTTTGTATTCTTTTTCGATGACGTGGACCGCCAACTTCAAATCCTTCAGCGCTTCCTCATGCGAACCCAACTTGTAAAGAACAAACCCCTGGGTATCCGCGAATGCTGGGTCGGGTGGCCTCGACTTGTAGCCCAGTCCGACCATGATGCGACTCTCCAGTTCAATTCCTTTTTGGATATTGGTCAAGGCTTGATCCAGATCCTTGTCCGCGATGGCACGCGTGTAGGCAAGCTGATTGTGAGCCTGAGCGTGAGTCATTTCGGCACTTACCTGACTGCCTCCCTCGGCTTGCATGACGCGATCGATGGCCATGGTCAATTCTAGCGTTCGTTCGGCCTCGGCAAGGGCCTCGTCGTGCCGGCCCATTTTTTGCAAAACACTTGTGTGAGCGAACAGCAGCGATGGACGGTCAGGGGCCAGTTCCAGAGCCTTGTCGTAGTCTTCCAATGCCGCCGGGAAGTTCTCCATTGCCGTCTTGTACTGGGCGCGTACCGCGAACAAGTCAGGGTCGTCTTCGTTCCAAGAGATCGCGTCGTCCATGTGCTGGATGGCGGCCGGCAGATCTTCATCAAGGTAATCGTCCATCGCCGCGGCTTGATGCCACCGCGCGACCTCGACGTGGTAATTCACGATCGCCCCAAACGCCATGATGCCCGCGTAAATCAAGATCGCGACAAGGAGTACCCGGCGTAACGGGAATTGCCCCCGTTGAGGCTGGCCTTCCGGGCGATTTTGATCCACAGTGGGGGTTGGTTGGCTCATGAAATTCTCGGTATTACCACATCAGGCTCACATCACCCCGATTCACGCTCAGATCACTCCGATTGTGGTGCGGCCGTCTCGGCTGCTCCGTGCAGGCGGGACGCCCGCACCACAAGCTGATGACACGCGCGACTTTGAAGATAGCAGTTCAGCATGGGGAACTCAATGCAAATGGAAATTGGACAGCCGGTCAACTGCTGGCGCTTCGATAACTGAGCAGTGCCCGCTTAAAAATAAGCCGCGAGACCGCCAGCGACATGACCGTCGCGACAATCGCGAACCCCGCCAAAATCCATTCCCAGCCAGCCTGCTGATCGCGTAACGGCTGCGCCAACACCCGCGCCGGCACGTTTACCACGATGAGTACGGGAATGATAAACGTAAACAGACCCCACATGGTCCAGCCCGCAACGCCTTGCTGATAGATCTCCATCGGGTATCTGGAAAAGTTCGTGATGTAGAACCAGAAATTGTAGAGCGTCTGATTGCGTCCCAACCAAATACTCGTCGACGCCAACGAGATCATCACGCTGTATAGGATCGCCACCCCACACAATATGTAAAAGGGATAAGCGATCACGGTGAAGGCGGTTATCTCCAACGGATTATCCGACTGAGCCATCAAATGCCGAACACTGACCACTAGCAGCCCGAAAGCCAACGCCAGGTTGGAAAGCGACGACCAATCGACCTTCGTGAAGGAAATCAAGAACTGAGTGTCGATGGGTTTTACCAGCGCGAAGTCCAGGTTGCCCGTGCGGATCAGTTCGCTGAACTCCTGTGCGTTGGGCATGAAGAAAGCTTGGACCAGGCCGTTAATGAACCAAGTGGTCGCCAAGAAAACAAAAAATTCCCACTTCCCCCATCCAGTTCCTACACCGATTTGTGGCACGTGCTCGAAAACAATGAGGTAGAAACCAAGGTTCATCGCGGTCCAGGACATCGACGAGATGCACTGCAAAAAGAAGTTGGTGCGAAACGTCATGTCGCGCACCAAGCTGTTTCGCGCAAACGTGGAAAAGACGTTCAGGTATCGCGGGCGCTCGTGCATGGTTGTCAAAATTTACTCACCCTTCTCGCCGGTGTGCAACTTGAAGCGCCTGGCCAAATCAATTCGCGTTAGAAACCGGGCACCGTGACCGGTTGCCCGTTGTCATGCGGGCCGAGTTGCAACAGAAATGGTACAGCGGATTCGGCCCATTGCGAAGGACTCGGATAGGATGCAGCCCCAGCACCAAAGCAGCTTTCCAACATTTCGGTGTGGATTACTCCCGGATTGAACGGCACCGCCGCCATGCCGCGGGGCAATTCGTCGGCCAGCGCCCGGGTCAATCCTTCCACGGCCCACTTCGTCGCGCAGTAGGGAGCCACCTCCGCCGCCGTGCCACGCCCCCAATAGGAACTGAAATTGACGATGACTCCCGTGCCGCGTTCCACCATCGCGGGTACGAAGTGGCGTATCGTGTGGAACACGCCTTTGATATTGGTATCCACCGTCCGGCAAAACTCGTCCTCGGAGACATCCCACAACGGCGAATTTTCATTCATCGTGGCCGCGTTGTTGACAAGGAAGTCGGGCGGACCATATTCCGCCAACACGGCGGTCGACCAGTTGCCGACCTGCCTGTCGTCCGTGACATCCACCACTTCAAAACTGTTGGGCGGACCGAAATCATCCAGCAAGGAAAGCACGGATTCCGATGATCGCGAACAGCCGATCACCGTGTGCCCCAGCCCCGCCAGTCCGCGAGTCATCGCGAGACCCAAGCCACGGCTCGCACCGGTTAGCACAACCAATCGCTTGTCCGTCATTCAAACTCCCTCATTCGCTTGTGCGGGCGTACGGGTAGGTTCCGACCCAAGCCGCGCCAAAAGTGCGACCGGCGATCAGCTTCATTTTACACATTTACCGGAGTTTGGTGGTGATCCTCCGACACGCGTTCGCTTTGCCATGCCCGACACTTATCACAGTTTCCATTCGGGACATCGAATCATGGCGCAAGCACAGGCTTCATGATTTCCGCTAGTAGACCGCAACCCGCCAAAGGTTCACCGACATCTACCACGCCAAGGAGTCGGATTTGTAGCGGAGGGGCAACGCGTGGTTCGCTCGCGCGACACGGTGTCGGTGCCGCGCGTGTTGGTCTTGCCGTGAGCGGGCGTTACGCCGCCGCGGGTTGCGTGACGCCGTCGCCCAGATCGGCCTGGATACCCAGCTTGCCGGTCACCCAGCCCGCCGCGGATCGCATCGTTGCGGGCGAAACGAACACCAAGCCGGCGACCAACATCAACACGGCAAAACTGACCAGGCCCGAGATCAAGGCTAAAGAAATCCACATCACCAAGGCCCAGGTGTATACAAGTGGCCGCAGCGGGCGAACCCAGATCAACAACGCGAAAGATCCCTCAAACAACGGAATCATGTGCGTCCACAGCCAGACGAGGTACGGCACCTGATGCAAGAATTGCAAATCGACCAAACTGTTGTTGGGCATGGCGATCAGCACCCAAGCCGCCCCGCCATCCAACCACGGAAAGGCCGCCAGTTTGGAAAGGCACAGTGTCAAATAAAACAACGATAGGTGGATTTGCATCAAGCGTACCGCGATGTTCGCCGCGAGCGATTTGCTACGCGGATCTTCAGTGCCCGGTTTGGCCAGACTCGGCTCGGCCTTGCGCGACGCCCGCCAGGCATCGATCGACAGAAACCGGCCACACGGGGCAAGGCACAAGTAAAAGACCATCATCGTCAGCACCGGCTCCAATTGGCCGGTGATGGGCGGCGCGCGATGCACGTACGACAGCAGCACCACGAGCGAAGCGACCGCCGTGATTCTGGTATAAACGCCCAACGTAAAAGCCAACAAAACGGCGATGCCGGCAACATGCAAAGCCCACAACGTACTAGGTGAATCGGTCAGCGCCAGGTAGCTCCACCGCATCGGGTTGGCGTTGTTCTGATCTAGTCTGTCGATTTCCAGCACATTTTCAAAAGGCAACAGTCCGTCGGGGCCGAACCAGCGAACGAGATCGGCGGTATGCGAGGCCAGGAAATAGATGGCCATGACTCCAACCAAGATCCTCATGATGCACGGCACTAGCGCATCGCCAGGAGCGAACCAAAAACGATTCCAGGCGTGACCGCAGGTGTCGATCAATTCCGAAAAGTATTGGCGGATTTGTTGAATCATTTCAGCTACCTTCGGTCCCCGGTTGAGCAACTTCGCGGCTGCTCGCATCCTTGTTGACAAAAACCTTGCCCGTGACATCGTCGACAAGCACGGTAGCCGAGTAGGCGTCATTCACATACAAGTCGCTGTTGGGATTGATTTGTTCTTGGTTTCCGCGCGAGATCGCGTCCATGAAGATGGGACGCCGCCGACGGCATCGCAAGCGGCCCCCGGATGCGATTTTCTCTTCCGACGACAACCGCGTCGCCACGCCTTGCACCAATCGCGCCGCCGCAGCTTGCATGGGAGCGGAAGCTTGCCCACCCACCTGGTCTAAAATCGCGATGCGGCGATTCAACCGTTGATAGCGATGGTAGCGGTCGCTGGCCCGGGATCCCACGTCGGGCAGTCCTTGCCACGGTTCCGTTTGCTCGTCGCTTACTCCACTCATCGAGTACTCCAGACGGTAATCGGCATCCTCATTACCGCCGTACGCCACGTCCAGGTTTAAGTGGGCATTCTGAAGTTCAAAGTTCAGCCCGCGAACATAAGGCCGAACGATCGACAGAAATCGTGTCTGCAGAGGTGAAGGCGCCATCGTTACACCAGCCATCAAGGCCGTGAAAACAATGAACAAATGGAGTACCAAAAACAGTGAAATGAAGGCGCGGGCCGCTTCGGGTAATTGTGGTTCCGCGCTCGCCGCTTCACTGTCCTCGTGTTTTTTCTGTGCCATCGAATCAGAACAACCTGGTGGGCGGAGGGGGGGAGATAGATGCCTAGCCAAGTGTAGGCTTTGTTTAATGCAACGTCTTGATTCGCTCGGCGAACCTGACGCCATGATCGCGGAGCGATCAGCGACCAATCTGCCTGGTCAACATAATCACTACCGTCATTACAACGATTGCGTCTCAATGGTCGATTCTAGTTCGCGCTGGAATCCACGCAAGGCGGCTGAAACAGGCGCGGCGCTGGGACATGGGAGTTACCAACCATAGCCCGCCGAAACGTCGAGCGACTCGCCGGTGATGTTGTTTCCCGCCGGCGACGCCAGAAATGCCACCATCGAGGAGATGTCTTCCGGCTTGACCATGCGGCGCAGCGCGGCCTTGTCCGTATATCCGGCGGTCGCCTCTTCAATGGTCTGGCCGGTTTCCTTGGCACGGGCGGCGATGACATTGTTCATCCGCTCGCCTTGGACCGGTCCGGGAAGAATGACATTGACCTGGATTTCATAAGGCCCCAGTTCATTGGCTAACGACTTAGTCAGTCCGACCATACCCCATTTCGAGACCGCATAGGGGCTGCGCAACGCATAGCCAATGCGGCCCGCGATCGACGAGATATTAATGATCTTTCCCGAGCGTCGTCGAATCATCTCCGGAGCCACCGCTTTGCAACAAAGAAAGGCCCCGGTCAGGTTGATCGCCAGACAGTCGTCCCAATCGGCCAAAGCCACGTCCGAGACCATGGCGGTGGGCCCGGCGATTCCGGAATTGTTCACCAGGATGTCAACCGGCCCCCAGGAATCTTGCGTGCGAGCGACCGCGTCTTGAATGCTCTGTTCGCTTGTCACGTCGCCCACGATCGGCAAGACGTCGGCACCGGCGGCTCGCAATTCGTCGCTGGTCTGCTGAAGCTGATCTTCTTCGGGCGCGAACAGCACCAGGCGAGCGCCGTCTTCGGCCAGGCGGCCAGCAATACACTTCCCCAATCCAACAGCCCCGCCCGTGATAAAGGCAACTTGATCATTCAGCGACATATCGGTCTCGCGATAAGAGTTGGGTGTCCGTAATTCCTTGCTAGTGCTTTGTGACAGCTTGATTTTAGGGTGCCACGGGCATCTTGCCCGTGCTCGTAGCACTACGCTGGCGAGACGCCAGTGGCACCCCACGAATTCAACGAATCCTAATTCTTAGCTGTAACAAAGCACTAGGTCTTTCGCCATCATGGTAACAGCGCCGTGTCGAGTCAGCCATCTTGCCGACGCGCTTGCCCACGGCCGCGCGATGTTTCAAACTGCGAATGTAGGGCGCCGAGCTTGCACGCACCGATCGATTCAGACGCAGGGATGATGTAGCTGATCCAGTCCAGTGTTCGATGCAAATGGCCGGAAGCCTTGCCCCAACGTTGAATCGTTGCTTCCGCCGGGGCCTGCCCGGCGGAAACTCTCGCGAATTAGTCTTTCTTTTGGGGACTTTCGGGGCGAAGCTACTTCGCCGCATTGTTCTGCCGCAGCGTTTCCGTCACAGCGCTTCCACCGGGCTTGTCCCGGCGCGAGCGACAACTGAGCAGCTACTCGCCAAGACAGCCCTGTCAGCTTCTCATTCCAAATTGCGATAGAATGCTGGCACAAGACTTTCCCGATGCTGACATTACGTACTTGGTTGAGTGGGGAGACAAGGCATCTCGCGTTCGAGGAAACAAGGCACTTGACGAATTGTTGAGAAATGAAGGGCTATGAATTCTTCACTTACGATTCAAGAGCTTCGTGATTTGATCGGCATTGAGAATCTGAGTCAACCTGCAATGGACGACACAGTTCGTACGGAGCTTGGTGTAGCGACTCGGATCATCGACGATCTTGGTCTTCCGAAGCGATTTGCGGAGTGGTTCAAATGCTTAAAGACGTTGGTGCTGTCTGCCGACACTCAGGGCAAGAGCTACTTTATGAATAACGACGAAAAGACTATTGAGCGTGCGGTCGCAGTTGGTCAGAATGAGTTTGGCACGCATGTCATCGACTGCGATACCGGATGCCTCGTCTACATCGATATGCCTCGTCTACATCGATTGTCAGGTGAAACCCAACTCATCAATACGTCGATTGGACGGTTCTACCAGTTTATCGCCCATTTCAACAAAGCATCGAGTGAAGGATTCGATAGTAGTGGGACACTACGAACGGCATTTGAGACGATTGACAGTGCGCCGTTGTGTGACACTGAGGGAATCTGGTCGGTCACATTGGAATCAGCAGAGGCAGGGCTATTCTAACGACTCCGGCGCTACAGCAACTGTTCATAGAATCAAAAACATGTCCCCCGCCCACCTTGCCCCCTTTTTTCAAACACTTTCTCGATTCGTAGTTCTGCTACTCGGTGAATCTAACCGAGCACGGCGGGCATTTTCAAAATTCAACGATGGGACCATTAATTGATCGTGCAGCCATGATTCGGCAAGCTTCAGGGGCACCATGATGAACGTGAATTGGGAAGATGTGCTTCGCCGGCTTCACTCCTATCCTGACCGTGTTCACAAGATTCTGCCGGCTTGCTCCATGGACAGGATCCTGGCCGTAGATGAAGAGTTAGGAAAGATGCCAGAAACGCTATCGCAGATGCTCAGACAATTCAATGGTGCAGAGTTGTTCATTGATGGTGGGCCTTTGGTGACGATTTTTGGTATCTCGACGGAGCCACCGCTCCCACCATTAGAGTGGGCGACGGAGTGGTATATCGACAAGTTCACACCGAAATGGCGTTCAGCTGGGCGTAACCGAGATTCGGATTGGGCTATTGCCATGACGAACTACGGCAGACTGATTCTGCTTGAGCAAAGTGGCTTGGTCAAAGAGTGGGACACAAGCCAAAGGCAATGGAGTCGAGGGACATTCACATTCGATGAGTGGATTGAAGAGACTTTGCGGGAAGGAGACGCTTACGTGGAATGAGAAGGGACCTTGTCCTCCATTTTGTCACACATTCTCAGAAATCACTTCTTGCGTTGGCGTGGCGGCGTTTTTGCCACCGGTGCTGCGCCATCCGCAACCCCGCGCAGCAGCACACGGACGGCGTTTAAGGAATCTAGCCGATGGCCAGTTACGACCTGAACTAGCTGGAGCAACCGCGGCGCTCCGCCGGGCTCGTCCCGGCGGAAGCACGACGGTGTGAATTGCTATCATGCCCCGCCACCGAATCCTTGCTACCGCCAGGGCCGGATCCGGCGGGAGCACTTTATGTAGTTTACGGTTGCTGGTAGCCGCGCAGTTTGCCGTTTGTCCTTTACGTGGAACGGTTGGCCCGAGTTGCGTAGAATAGAATTTGGATGGGGCTGGGCATTCCGTGCCGGGCTTAGGATCGTTCGCGAAACAAGTGTCGCGTTTTGATCAGCCGTTGGGCGCTAGCCGCGGTTTTTCAGAACCGGATGCTAACGCATGCCGGCTAATGGGACACCAATTGCTCGAACGATCCTTGGTAGTCCGTTGAAAGAAGCTGCGATTCGAAATGCGAAGCGCCAGCGCGTCGCGATTTTCTTGTTGCTGTTGGTGACACGATTGTCTTTGCAAGCGTTTCGAATGCGATTGTTCAACAAACTGCTAGAAAACCAAGGTAATGAGCGAAGGCCATATGTTACAGCAGCGTGAGTGCGCCGCTTTGCCCCGCCCAGTAGATCTTTGACAATTCGGAATTTTCCAAGCGGCTGGCCGGCTGAATGAGAGGCGGAACGTCCGCCATGGTCCGTCCCACGGGTGGAAAGTCCACGATGAAACGGATAATATACAACTGTCTAGTATGCGGTCGCAGTGACAGCGCCGTGGTCAAATTACAGGATGTAACGATTGGGCAAAATCTTCCACGCGGACGGATCCATTTCTAACTGCCATGTTCAAGTTCATTCACGCGGCTGACGCGCATATCGACAGCCCTCTGCGCGGTCTAGAGGCTTACGAAGGCGCGCCCGTCGAGCAACTGCGCGGTGCCACTCGCGAAGCTTTCGCCAACCTTGTCACCTTGGCGCTCGACCAGTCGGTCGATTTCCTGATCGTGGCCGGAGACTTGTTTGACGGCGAATGGCAAGATATGCGAACCGGCCTCTGGACGGCGGGCCAGTTCCGACGCTTGGCCAAGCAGGGCATTCAGGTCTATCTCATTCGCGGCAATCACGACGCGGCCAGCAAAGTGCGACAGGCCATTACTTGGCCCGACAACGTGCATCAGTTTTCCGTTGGCGAGCCGGAAACTTTCAGGATCGAGCCATTGGCCGTGGCCTTGCATGGTCAAGGTTTCGCCACGCCTCAGTGCCCTCATGATTTGGCCGCGAAGTATCCGGCGGCGGTCACCGGCTGTTTCAACATTGGCGTGCTGCACACCAGTTTGACGGGCAATGTCGACCACTGCACCTACGCGCCGACCTCCGAGGAAGTGCTCACCGGCCAAGGTTACGACTATTGGGCACTGGGACATATTCACCAGCGGTCCGCGCCGCCGATTCGCGAAGAGCCGTACATCGCTTATGCGGGCAACACACAAGGCCGCCACATCAAGGAGACCGGCGCGAAGGGATGTTTGCTAGTGACCGTCGATCATGGCGAAATCCAATCCGTCGACTTTCACGCGACCGATACCGTCCGTTGGCATCTGGCCGAAGTCGACTTGGATGAATCGATGGGACTGTCGGAACTTTATCAGGCCGCCAGCGCCAAACTGGCCGCATGCCGGGATGAATCCGAGGGCCGGTTGGCGGCCGTTCGCTTGGTCTTGCGAGGCGCTTGTGGCGCGCACCAGTCGCTGGTGCGGCGAACCGATCGCGAAGAGGTACTCGCGCAGATCCACAATTTGGCCAACGAATGCGACGGCGTGTGGGTCGAGCAAATCGTCGTCGATACTTCGCTGCCGATCGATATCGATCAATTGCGGCAGAGTTCGGATTTGATGGGCGATCTGCTGCGGACCATTGAAGAACTGGATCACGACGACGCCGGGCTGTTGGCGATGGCTGACGAATTCGCGCCGCTCGTCAAGAAGGCGGCCGTCGAGCTGAAAGATGCCGGCATCGAAATCGAAGATCCCGATCAATTGCATGCTTGGCTGCGTCAGGCGGAAGGGTTGCTCGTGGCCCAACTACGGGAGTCGAAAGTGTGAAGCTGTTAGAGCTAGACATCGAGCATTTCGGCGTATTCTCGGGCCAGCGGTTCGAATTTGGCGGCGACGGATTCGAACTGATTTATGGTCCGAACGAAGCCGGCAAATCGACGCTGTTGCAATTAGTCCGCGAGGTGCTGTTCGGTTTTCCGATGCGTAATCCTTACGCTTGGGAAAAGCACGGCGGCGAAATGGCGGTCACGGCCTCGGTTGAATGGGCCGATGGCGAGCGGGCTCAATACCGCCGTCGCAAGGGCCGCAAGGATCCGGTCGTCGGGAAGATTGAATCAAGCGGTCGCCAGATCAACGCCGAGGATCTTTCGGCACTCCTAGGCGGAGCCAGCCCGGATCTATACGAACAGTTGTTCGGATTCTCGCTTACCGAGTTGTCCGCGGGTGAAAAGAGCTTGCAGCATTCGAATTTGACCGAAGCACTTTTTGGCGGCGGCCTGGGAGGCTTGGCCAATTTTCAACAGCTACAGGAGGGCATGAAAAGCGAGCATGAAAGTTTGTTCTCGCCGACGGCGACGAAACGGACAATCAATCGGCAACTGTCCGAGATCCGTGAAACCGGCAAGGCCTTGCGTGAAAGCCTCGTCAAACCGCAGGACTATCAACAACTGCTCGCATCGAGTCACGAAGCGGACGACAAGGTCCAGAGTTTGCAAACACGACTGGACGAGCTGCGCGGGCATGACGAACGACTTAGGAAACTGTGCGACGCCGCCGATCCGGCCAAAGTGTTGCTGAAGGCCGAACAGGAACTAACAAAATTGCCGCCCGCGGGCGACTTTCCCAAGGACGGTGCCGCCCAATACCGTACGCTTGTCGCGCGTCGTGACGAGGTTCAAGCCGAATTGGCAGCAGCCGAGCGAGAATTGGCAACGGCATGCGAACAACTGGAAAATGTCAAGCAAGTCCCGGAGATTTTGGAAAGAGAGAAACAGCTTCGCGAGTTGCAGCAACAAGTCGATAAGATCCGCGGCTTTCGGCGTGACATTCCCATCCGCAAGCAGGAGTCGCAAACGATCAAGGATCTTGTGATCGCCAAGATTCACAAGATCAATCCGGATTGGGATCTGGCGGACCTTTGCCGCTTCAAAACCAGCCTCGCCCAGCGCGACGCTTTTGAACGATCCAAAGAAGAGCACCAAACTCTGGGTCGCCGCGAAGAACAGCTTCAGTCGCGACAGCAAAGCCTGGCCCGCGACATGGAAACGTTGCAGGCGAAGAACGGCGAAGCCGAAGTGATCGAATCGGTCGACGTCTTGGAAAAGACACTTGCTCGTTCGCACCAGTACACCGCATGGCAAGAACAACTGGCGACGCTGGTAGCCGAACGCACCCAAACGGATCGCCGGATCACAACGCTAACGGCGGAATTGCAAAGCCCGCTAACAGGCGACTGCGATCTCACGGAACCGCTGCCGGTGCCGATGGAAAAGACGGTTGCCGAATTCCGCCGTCGCTTCGGCGAGACCGAGAAGGAGGTGGATCGAACGTCGCGGGCCCTTCAGCAAGTCGAGCGGGAACTTGAAAAACAGCGTGCGTCGGTGGATCGCGATGCTGACAATTCCGCAATCCCCACGAAGCAAAAGTTGTTCGCGGCGCGAATGCAGCGCGATCAGGCGTGGAACCTGTTACGCCGATTGTTGGTGGAAGCCGAGGCGGTCAGTGACGACGAGATTCGCGACTGGCAAGATTCGCTGCCAACGGAGATGGTATCCCTATCCGACTCGCACTCGGCGGCAAAAGACCCGCGGGGTCATTTGCTGAGCGTTTTTGATCGGCTGCAATCGCTTACGGATGAGATGGCGGATCAGCGGTTTGAAAACGCCGAGTCGATTGCCAAGCAAGAGCAACTGCGGGAAGAACAGGCGAAGCTGGAACACGCTGTGCGCGACGCGTCGACGCGGCTCAAGTCCGCACGATGCCGCGATACCGCGTTGGAACAAGAGTGGCAGGACCATTGGACTGATTGCAAGTTGCGCCCGTTGGCACCCGATGCCATGCAGGATTGGCTGCGATCCTACGCGGAACTGTGCGAACGTCGCGAGCATCTGACATTCGTCGAGCAGAAAATTGCCGATTTGGAAAACCAGGCCCGGAAATTTGAAGCCGAGCTTCAGCAGGCAATAGGCGACTTCGAAGGTCCCGGCGAAGAACTGTTGCAGGCGGCGCGGCGGCGGGCGAACAAAATGCGAGACCTCGCCGCTCAGCGGGAAACACTCCAGTCGGAACTTTCTCGCAAAATGAAGGAGTTGGCTGCGCTCGAGCAAGAGCTCTCGCAATTGTCCGGCCAGAGAGAGGCTTGGCAACAGGGTTGGAAGGGACTGCTGACCGAATGTGGCTATCCCGACGGTTGGGACATTGCGCTGGCGACGAAGGTCGTCAACTCGCTCGGTGAAGCACAGCGTGAGTACGAACAGGCCGAATCGCTCGATCAGCGCATCGGGCAGATGCAGGGCGAGCTTAGCGAATTTGAGTTGAAGGTACGCGGTCTATGCGACACGCTGGCCAGCGAACTGTTGCTGATGCCGGCGGAAAACGCGATTGTCGAACTGAACCAGTGGTTGGAAGAAGCCAAGCAAGCCGAGCGGGACCGGCAGCGACTGCAACAAGAACAGACGAAACTCGAAGACCGAATCAAGGTTCGAAAAACGCAAGGCGGCGAAATTCGCCAACGGCTCGACGAGCTGATGGAGTGTGCCAAGACCAACGACGAAGAGCAGTTTCTGCAGCTCGCCGAACGAGAGCAGCGGCGGCAAACAGTGATCGCCGTCAAAGAGCAATCCCAACGCGAGATCGCGCTGATTTGCGGAAGCGAAGATGACGCGGCGTTCCAGTCGGAGTTGGATGAATTCGACGAAAACGCGATTGCCGCCAAACGCGGCCAACTGGCGGAACACATCAAGTCCGTCCACGCCGATTACACGCAAGCGCTGCGCGCCGCGGCCCTGGAATCGGAACGGCTGGAAACGTTGAGCGGCGCAAGCAAGGCGGCCGACCTTTCGGCCGATTTACAAACTCAATACAGCCAACTGCGATCGGCCGTCGATCGCTGGGCACCGCTGGTGATGGCACGGTTGCTACTAAAAAACGCCATCCAAAAGTTTGAACAAGAACATCAGCCAAAAATGCTGGCCGACGTGGCCAAGATTCTGAACCAGATGACGCAGGGCCGCTATGTTTCCATTCAGCGCAAGCTTGACAAGCAAGGCACGTTGCAAGTGGTCCAGCATGATGGCCACGTGAAGGAACCAACGCAACTGAGTACCGGCACGCGCGAGCAGCTCTACTTGGCGATTCGGTTGGCTTACATTCTGCACTATTGTCGAGAAAGCGAACCGCTGCCGCTGGTGATGGACGATGTGCTGGTCAATTTCGACGACGCGCGGGCTCGGCAGACTTTGGAAGTGTTGCAGCAAGTGTCCGAGCAAGTGCAGATCATTTTCTTAACGTGCCATCAGCGGGTCGTTGACCTGTATACCGAAATGCGGCCGAGCCAGTCGATTACCGAACTGCCTCAAGCCTCGGAGCTGGCCGACACATTGCGTCGAGCAAAGTAGGTCACTTTCGCCGAAAGCGACCATTGGCCGCGAACTAATCGCCGTCGTCCCGCCTCGTATCGTATAGGGGATCGGCGTAAAATCACGTCGATGGTGGCTCCTAGGGCCGCCGCGAATCCTACCACCGAATCACGATCCACAGCCTCGGAAAGACGGCATGCCCCGATACAATCCGGCCACCATCGAGCCCAAATGGCAGAAATTCTGGGAAGAGAACAAGACCTTTCGCGCTCCCGATCTTCCCGAGGGTGAAAAGCTTTACATCCTGGATATGTTCCCGTATCCCAGCGGCGATGGACTACACGTCGGCCACCCGGAAGGCTATACCGCCACCGACATCGTCTGCCGCTTCGAGCGGATGCGAGGCAAGAGCGTGCTGCATCCGATGGGCTTTGATGCCTTTGGACTGCCCGCCGAAGAGCACGCCATCAAGACCAACACGCCGCCTCGCGAATCGACGGAAAAGAACATCGCCAACTTTCGCCGGCAAATGAAGATGCTCGGTCTTAGTTACGACTGGGACCGCGAAGTTGCCACCACCGACGTCGACTACTTCCGCTGGACGCAGTGGATCTTTCTGCAATTGTTCGATACCTGGTACGACGAACAGCAGCAGAAAGGACGGCCGATTAGCGAACTGCCAATTCCCGACGACATCCGTGCCGAAGGTGAAGAGGCCATTCGCCAATATCAAGACGAGCATCGCCTGGCTTATCAATCCGACGCGCTGGTGAATTGGTGCCCGGCGCTGGGAACGGTGCTGGCCAACGAAGAAGTGATCGACGGTAAAAGCGAGCGCGGTGACCATCCTGTTCAGCGAATTCCTCTGCGGCAGTGGATGCTGCGCATTACGGCCTACGCCGAGCGACTGCTGCAAGATCTGGAAACGGTCCAGTGGTCCGGCAGCATCAAGACCATGCAGCGAGAATGGATCGGACGCAGTACCGGAGCCGACGTCGACTTCTTTATCGGTCCGCAGGGGAAGTACGAAGCTTGGACTACCGAGCGAAAATCAAAGGCACTGCCTCGCAAACCGGGCGACAACGTGCTGCGCATCTACACCACTCGGCCCGATACGTTGTTCGGCGCGACTTACATGGTGGTTGCTCCGGAACATCCGTTCGTCGCGCGGCTGACAACCGAGGACAATGCGCAAGCGGTAAAAAAGTACTGCGAAACGGCCGCCTCCAAAAGCGACCTGGACCGCACCGAACTGGCCAAAGAGAAGACAGGTGTCTTTACCGGTTCGTATGCGATCAATCCGGTCAATGGTACGTCGATTCCGATCTGGATCGCCGATTATGTGCTGATCAGTTACGGAACCGGCGCGATCATGGCCGTGCCCGGTCAAGATGAACGCGACTGGGAGTTCGCTGAAACGTTCGAGCTGCCGATCATTCGCACGGTCAAACCGCCCGAGGACTTTGACGGTAAGGCTTTTACTGGCGACGGCCCGGCGATGAACAGCCAGTTCTTGGACGGGCTGCACGTTGCCGATGCGAAAAAGAAGACCATCGAATGGCTTGAGGAGCGCGGGCTGGGACGCGCCATGGTTAACTTCAAACTGCGCGATTGGCTGTTCAGCCGGCAGCGGTTTTGGGGCGAGCCGTTTCCCATTCTGCATGAACTGGACGCCGACGGAAATCCGACCGGCATGTTGCGAGCCGTTAGCGAAGAGGAGTTGCCGATCGATCTGCCGCACCTCGACGACTACAAGCCGCACGGCCGGCCCGAACCGCCGCTGGGCAAGTCGCCGGAAGAATGGCTGTATCAGGAACTCGACGGCAAACGATACCGCCGCGAAACGAACACCATGCCGCAGTGGGCCGGCTCTTGTTGGTATTATCTGCGCTATATCGACCCCAAGAACAATCAAGCCTTTATCGACCCGGAAAAGGAAAAAGCTTGGATGCCGGTCGATCTGTATGTCGGTGGCGCGGAGCATGCCGTGCTGCATCTGCTGTATGCTCGCTTCTGGCACAAGGTACTCTACGATCGGGGACACGTCTCGACGGTCGAGCCTTTCCAGCGGCTGGTGAATCAAGGCATGATTCTCGGCGAGCCGCAGTACTACGTTTCGTCCGACACGTTTGAACAACACCAGATCACGGTTGCCGAGAGAGAATTCGACGCGACTCGAATCGAGAAGGACGACAAAGTTAATTACCTGTTGCGCAAGGCGGTGCCGGGTTCCGACGAACCGGTCGATCTCAAGGAAGACGAGATTGAAAAGCGCAAGGGCCAGACGTATCTCGCCGGCACCGAGATCCCGCTGACGACGCGCTCAGACAAAATGTCCAAGAGCCGCGGCAATGTCGTCAATCCCGACGACGTGGTCGGCGACTACGGGGCGGATACGCTGCGACTGTACGAGATGTTTATGGGCCCGCTGGAAGACAGCATCGCCTGGAGCATGAAGGGCGTCGATGGAGTCCGCAAGTTTCTGGATCGAGTCTGGCGGATGATCATCGATCATCAGGCCGAAGAACTGATACTCAACGCCGCTGTCCAAGACGTTCCGCCCACCGACGAGCAAAACCGCTTTCTGCACAAAACGATCAAGGTCGTCACCGCGGATCTCGAAAGGATGGCCTTCAACACGGCGATCGCGCGGATGATGGAGTTCGTTAACTTCTTCAACAAAGAGTCGACGCGGCCCAAAATGGCGATGCAGCAATTCGTGCTGCTGCTGTCGCCGATGGCGCCGCATCTTTGCGAAGAATTGTGGGAACTGGTTGGAAAACCCAACACACTGGCCTACGAGCCCTGGCCGCAATTCGATGATGCGCTGACACAGGAAGACACGATTGAGATACCCGTGCAATTGAACGGAAAACTGCGCACGAAAATCCAAGTAGCAAAAGACATTGGCAAAGACGATCTGGAAGCCGCCGCCCGCGCCGACGAGAAGATCGCCAAGGATCTCGATGGCAAGCAAGTCGTTAAGCTAATTGTCGTTCCCGGTCGATTGGTGAATTTTGTGGTGAAGTGACCATTCTTGAGCCATTCGTTAGTCCGACTTGCCATGCTTTGTTGCGCGAAGTGGCATCGGTGAGATGGACAAAAATCCGCCTCCGAATCCTCCGAATCCGCCTCCTCCTCCACCGCCCACGGGATCCACCAAGTCGCCTGATTCGAGACGGCGGATGACTTTGGCGATTTCATCGTGATTGGCGCGGGATTGGCGGACGATTAACACGGCTCTTGAAACGACCACGGATCGTGCCTTGGCCGGGTCGCTGGATGATGTGGATCGGACAAGTCGTCCTTCATCGCTAAACAGGTCCGGCGGGGAAGCCGCCAGAGTGACTTCGCCGCTTGCTTCAGGCCGCGCTGCTGCTTTCCAAGATTCTGGTTGGACCAAGTTGGGAAGCAGCGACGCAAGATTCTCCGCCATGTTGGCATGCAGGCGATAGTAGACCGTGATCACCTCTTGCGGGTCAACAACATTCCGCTCGCGCGGCTTCGAGGCGCGCAGCGCCGCGCGATACGTATCCAGCAACTGAAGTACTTCCATTTGCACGCTTTCCTGGTGGCTGACCACCATCACGCCGGGCCGCGCAAAAATCAGGGAGCCCGGGCCGCCCATCTCGTCCCATCCACCTTCGGTCTGTGAAATAAGTGCTTCCGCGAGCGCGTCGGATTCCGAGTGGTCGCGGCACAAGTCGCGTACGTCGTAGACCGCCGACTTAAGAAGTGAGTCAGCCTCGTCTTGACTCGTGATCCACATTACCCCATCCCGTAGGATCCAGGTCAGTTCATGATGTAGAAGGATCGCTTCCAGCACGGTTTCAAGCTTGCGCTCGGTCAACTTGAGTGTCACCGGTTCACGTTCACGAACGCGAATTCGGCGTAAGGCCGGAACGTTTAAGCGAATGTCGACTTTTGCGTCTTGGCCAAGCTGTTCGATGGCGCTTTTCAGCGGCGTGTCGCGAAAATCTACACTAACGTTTTCCCGCAAGCTTTGCCGCAGCACCAAGTGTTGAGGTGGATCGAGAATGAACGTCTGGCGGGCATGCTTGCGCAGCGCGGTCAACAGCCCCTGAAGTTCTCGCTGCTGCGTATCCGCCTGGCGGACGAACATCACATCGCCGAGAAAGCTCAACACTCCTGGTCCGCCGACTTCTTCCCAAGTGTCCGCGGCGATCGCGATTTGAATGACCGTAGCCAATCCGTCTAAATCGTAGCCGGCGTCTAGCAGGTCGCCGACGTTGTAAGGCACCGTCGTCAATCGTTCTTCGGCCACGTCCGCCGAAGTAATATGCAAAATGTCGTCTTGATAGTACCAAGCCAATTCGAGAGAACGGAGCCGATTGAGCAGCAAGTAGATCGGCGCGTCGTCAAGCCGATCCGAAATCGGTTCGCTAGGTAATACTCCGATTTCAGAAAGACGGTTCTTGTCCACCAGCACCACGATCTCTTGCTCGGTCCGCAGCCACTCGACAACTTCGCGCAGCGACGAATCTGAAAAGTCGACGGTCGCCACGGCTGCTAACTTGGCGGGCATGAGCGTTGCCGGGTCGACCGTGCGGGGCTCGTCGGCGATTTTCGGTATCTTGGGTTGGCCTGGCTTGGGCGGATCATCTTGGGCCTGCAAGATATTCGTGACGAATAAGACCAACAGCAAGAGAGTGCGAAAGGCGTGTGCAGCGCGCATGGGACATTCCTCAAGAATTGAAACCGTCCCCTGTGGCCCGTTGAAGCACGCGTTTGCTCGGGCTGCTGGATAGCCATCGAACGTCGCTTCAACAGCTCTCATTGTAGTCCGGCTAGCCGCACATTGAAACAGACCAGGGGACGCTTGCGAATTCTCCTGGCGATTCTCACAAAGTTAATCGCCAACATCGATGGATACGTCGATTGCGAAAGTCGGGCGGGATCGTCTGACTACTGATTTCTCGAATCTGAAACATCCCAAGTTCGCTTTCCGCCAGTTTGAAGCGGCGGAAGTTGGTGGAAAAGAAGACGACTCCGCCGGGCGTGATGTGGCGGGAGAGTTTGGTTAACAGCTCGACGTGGTCTCTTTGCACTTCCCAGTCCTGGTCGAAATCCTTGCTGTTGGAGAAAGTGGGCGGGTCGACGATGGCCAGATCGAAAACCGTATCCGGGCTCAGGTTATTCAAGTAATCGAGCGCATCGGCTCGCACCCGTTGATGCTGGGGCAGGTCGAGATCGTTGAGCCGCAGATTCTCCCGCGCCCATTCGAGGTACGTGTTCGAGGAGTCGACCGTCGTCGTTGACTTCGCTCCACCGGCGGCCGCGTAGACGGTAAAGCTGCCCGTGTAGCCGAACAGGTTGAGAACGTGCTTGCCGGCCGCCGCTTCGCGAAACATTTCTCGTGTGATGCGATGATCCAAAAACAGGCCCGTATCAAGATAGTCCGAGAGATTCACCTGAAACTTCAAGCCGCCTTCGTGCACGACCATGATGCTGCCATCGGATCCGCGCCGCTCGTACTGCGATAATCCCCGCTGCCGGTCGCGGAACTTCATGTACACGTTCGAGGGGTGAATCTGCATGACCTCGGCCGCTGTCTTTTTCATCAAATCGAGCCAGTCGGCGTGTTGGGCGGGAGTCCGTTCGTGGGGCCGGTTGAACTCGGCGATGTGCAAGCGATCTTCATAGCGGTCGACAACAAGCGGTACACCGGGAACATCCAGTTCGTAAAGTCGGTAGCAGGTAATGCCTCGGCCGGGCCAGCGCCGGAGATGCCGGGCCCGTTTCGTCAACCGATTGCGGAACTCAATCGCTTGCCGATCGGCCGATTGATCGAGGCCGCCGAAAACAGGTTCTGATGACTGTGCCGGTGGGATTTTGTCAGCGGGGGCGTCGCTGGACTCGACGGCGGCCTTTTCGGTTGCCCCCGGCTTCGGACCATGAAACTGATAGTACTGGCATTCGATCCGCCCGTTGTACAGCTTGCGACGGCGATCCGCCCGCTGGCCGAGGATGCGTTCGAAGTCTGGCTGCGCCGTCAGAATGTAATGCGACCATGTCGGCAATCGGCGGAGCACATGCGGCATGTTCTTGTACAACTCTTCCACTTCTTGCTGGTCGCCGATGCGATGGCCGTACGGCGGGTTGCAGATGACACAGCCGTATTGCCGCTTGCTGGTCAGTTCCAAGAAAGCCCGCTGCTGAAAGTGGATATCATCCGCGACGCCGGCGTTTTCGGCGTGTTGCCTTGCTAGTTTCAATGCGTGCTCATCGATATCGGTGGCCAGAATCCGTTCGGGCAACTGGGGAACAATCTGCTCGCGTGCCGCGTCGCGAAGTTGTTGCCAATCCGCGGCGTTGCTTGTCGGCCACGTTTCGGCGGTGAAGCCGCGATTCAGACCGGGAGCGATGTTGCGCCCGATCAAGGCGGCCTCGATCGGGATCGTCCCCGTGCCACAGAATGGATCAATCAGCGGCCGATCCGGTTTCCAGAAGCTGAGCATCACCAGCGCGGCGGCCAATGTTTCCCGTAGCGGCGCGGCACCGGTCAGTGGCCGATATCCGCGCTTGTGCAACCCTTCACCCGTCGTATCAACCGTCAGCATTGCTTCGTCCTTGAGCAACGCGACTTCGACGGAATAATGCGCTCCCGTCTCGTTGAGATCGCTGACCTCATGGGCCTTTCGCAGCTTTTCGACAATCGCCTTTTTGACCATCCGCTGGCAAGCCGGCACGCTGGAGAGCTGCGAATGGATCGATTTGCCGTTAACGGGAAAGTTGCCGTCGGGCGGAATCCACTCGTGCCACGGCAAGGCATGCGTCTGGTCGAACAACTCGCCAAAGTCACGCGCATTGAATTGACCTAAACAGATGAGTACCCGCTCGGCGCAGCGCAAATGCAGATTCGCCCGACAGATGGCGGTCGCGTCGCCGCGAAACAAGATGCGTCCGGGGCGCGCCGTCCGCGGTTCATAACCCAGTGCCTCGAGTTCGCGTTTAACGACCGCTTCCAAACCGAAAGCACACGTGGCGATAAGATCTATTTGATTCACAACAGTCGGCGATTCGCAAAGATTAATGTTTTCTCAAGATGAACACCGTATCGGTAATCTCGTCATTGAGTTCCAGCGGGTCGTCGATGTCGTACCAGAAATCGTAGACGTCGCACAGTTCCAGCTCGTTGGCTTTTCGCAGCAGGCTTCTGAACTGGCCGGCCTTATACATGCGAAGCTGGAAATCCGATCGCAACCGCAAGTCGTGGCGGGGCGAGCGGACTCGCATCGAGATTCGCATGTCCTCCAGTCGTTGCCGGCGGTCCGCGGAAAGCACACGCAGAGTAAACGTGACCTTGGTCTTGCCCTTCGTGGCCTTCCAGCGTTCGGTGCTGTCTTCGTCAACCCACAAAGGAAGCAAGTGCAGGCCAAGGATATAGATGCCACCCTTCCGCAAGCTTCGCGCCACCGACTGAAGATGATTCAGCGCATCGTCTTCCGTGGTCAGGTGACGAAAAGTATTGAAGGTGCAAAACGCGGCGTCAAAAGTGCGTGCTTGCCGAACGGGCTGAACCATGCCCCCTACCGCGGCCCGGGCCGTTAGTTTTTGACGGTCGATGCGGCGCTGGAGGTAAGCAATCGCCCGGGGATTGTCGTCGTAGCCTGTTACCCGATAGCCGCGCCGCGCAAGTTCCACGACCAAACGCCCCCCGCCGCAACCGGGTTCAAGCATCTTCTTCACGGGAAAACGGCAGTATTTGCGACAGGCCGCTTCGATAAAGTCTGCTTCGGCGGTGGTCTCGTCGGCAAACGCCAATTCGAAATACTCAGGATAGTCGTACCAATTCGCGGACGGTGCGGTCACTGCTAGCGGCCAATGCAGGTTGGTTGGCAAAATGGAGAGAGTTTGAAATTACCATGTCAATTTATAGTGCCCGGTCGTTTTCATCTACCGCAAGCGATCTTGCCAAACCTGGGATTGTCGATTAAATAACGCGGTTCTTGTCTTGTCGGGCCAAATTCCTGGCCCATTTTGGATTCCGCTTTGCGTTGAAAGTACTCGCGCTGCGGTTCCTGCCACAATCAGCTTCTTTGGATCCGTTGCTCAACGGTGGCCATGTCGCGCGCGAACTATTCAACTTGGGTACTCATTCTCTGCGGTGTCGGAGCGGTCTTGGCGACCGGCTGCGCGACCGTCGAGCCGGTCGGCGTGCCCGGCATTCTAGAGCCGCTAAACGAAGGCAACTGGGATCCGAATCTAGCCGTGTTGCCCTACGCGAACTTCGAAGGCAACACGGTGACCGTACACAATGTTCGCGACACCGAATACACAACGGAACTCGAATACGAAGTTCGCCATCACGACAAGACGTTCGAGCTTGGCGATTTGGAAAGCGTCGACTTTATCTTGGTCCCTTTTCGAGAAAAGCCGTACATCGCCCACACTATGCTCAGTTTCGGCCTCAGCAACGGCGAATTTCTGGCCGTGTCGGCCGAAGTTCGATTGGAAAAGGATGAAGAATACTCGCTGCACATGGGACTGCTGCGGCAGTTCGAGTTGACCTACGTGGTCGCGGAAGAACGCGACGTCATCCGCCTGCGTACTCGTCATCGCGATGCCGACGTCTATGTCTATCGCACGATCGCCACGCCCGAGCAAACTCAAGAATTGTTCGTCGACGTGATGAAACGCGTGAACAAACTGGCACTCGATCCCGAGTTTTACGATCTGATCACCAACAACTGTACGACCAACATCGTCCGCCACATCAACAAGCTGCACCGCAATCGCGTCCCTCTGGGCATGCCGGTGCTACTGCCGGGCCTGGCCGACCGCTATGCCTTTGACCTGGGCCTGCTGGACTCGAAGGTGTCCTTCAAAGAGACGAAACGCCGCGCCCACGTCAACCATCTCGCCGAATTGCACTACGACAGCGCGGACTTCTCCGGCAATATTCGCCGATAGCGTCCCGCGCTGGGGCACGCACTCGGTGCTTCGGATGCCCCGGATTAGCATGGCCATTTTTCTCGGCTAATTCGTTGACAAGCTACTCGGCGAACGATACGATCAACACATCAGCCAAAAATTTGGCTCATAAGATGACGGAATGAAGTCGACGGAAGGAAGTTAGTCATGCCGATCGGTAGATTTTCGCTTAGAGTATTCATGCTGCTGGCCTGCTGCTCGGTGGTCCTTGGCAACCATCGATCGGCGATCGGCGAGGACGACGCGGTGGCCCGTCTCGCGGCGGCCATTGACCGTCGAGTTGCATCCCGTTGGCAGGCCGAGAAGATTACGCCGTCCACACCGGCGACCGACGCCGAATTCATGCGCCGCGTGTACTTGGACATTGGCGGCAAGATCCCGCCCGTTTCCGAATTGCGCGAATTTCTCGTCGACACCGCGCCGGACAAGCGGCGCAAGTTGGTCGACCGCCTGTTGGCCAGCCCCAATTACGTCGCCCACTTCACCAGCGTCTGGCGAACCGCCATGATTCCCGAAGTTGGTGCCGATATACAAGCCCGTTTTTTGGTGCCCGGCTTTGAAGCATGGTTGCGCGAACGGTTAACCGCCAACACCGCCTACGACGAGATGGTTCGCGAAGTGCTCACTGTGCCGCTGAATGAATCGAATTTCAACCCCTATGGACGGCAGGGCCCCTCATCGTACTATCGGGCCAAACAATTCAAGCCGGAAAATCTCGCGGCCAGCGTGTCCCGCACCTTCTTGGGTGTTCGAATTGAATGTGCCCAATGTCATGACCATCCGTTCGATCAATGGAAGCGCAACGACTTCTGGAGCTTCGCCGCCTTCTTTTCCGGCGTCGAACGAAGAGGCTCGCCCCAGCAAGGGATGTTCGGCGGCGTTCGCGAGAAGAAAGACCGCCGCGAGATTGAGATTCCCGAAACGGATGAAGTCGCCCAAGCGGCGTTTCTTGACGGTGGCCAGCCGAAGTGGCGGTTCAAAACCGGTGCCCGCACGACTCTGGCCGAGTGGCTTACGTCGAAAGAGAATCCCTACTTCGCGCGGGCGGCGGCCAATCGCATCTGGGCGCGGTTCTTTGGAATCGGCCTAGTTGATCCGATTGACGATTTCGGAGTGAATAACCCGCCGAGCCATCCGGAATTGCTGGATGAACTGGCGGCTGCGTTTGTCGAGCAGGATTTTGACTTGAAGTTTCTCATGCGCGCCATTACTGCCAGTCAAGCCTATGGGCTATCGAGCAAGCAAACCGATGCCCGCCAGCAAAATCCTGGATGGTTCGCTCGCGCTCACATTCGGCAACTCACCAGCGAGCAGGTGTTCAGGAGTCTGTCGCAGGCAACCGGTCACTACGAGCAATTCAATGTTCGCAATCAATTCGATTTTTCCAATGCTTCGGCCCGTTCCCAAGTCTTTGAGATGTTCAATGACGACGGACAAGCATCGGAAACACCTCAGCTTTCTATCTTGCAGGCTTTGGGCATGATGAACGGCTTGCTGACCGCCGATGCCACCAGCCTGGAGGAGAGTGCCACGCTGGCAGCCATCGCCGAATTTCCGTTGGCCACGTCGGGCGATCGAGTGGAAGCGTTTTATCTGGCGGCGTTAAGTCGAAAACCCACCGATAGCGAACTGGCCCGCATGGTGAAGTACGTGGATTCGGGCGGCCCACGAAACGACCCGAACCGCGCTTTGGCCGACGTCTTTTGGGCCTTGCTAAACAGCAGTGAATTCATTTTTAACCACTGAGGCCGCCGTGAACCGATTCGCGGCGATGCTTCGAACCATGGTCAAGCGAGCGTGACAAATGAACGGTTCTTTTTCACGACGTGAATTGCTGTCACTGGCTGCCGCCAGCTTCGCGGGAGCCGGCGCGTCGGGCTGGTTGCCCGCGCTGGCCAGCGAGACTAGCGGAACGGCCAAGCCCCGCGCCTGTATCTTGCTGTGGATGAATGGCGGTCCCAGCCAGATTGACACCTTCGATCTAAAGCCGCGCCACAAAAACGGTGGCGAGTTCAAAGAGATATCCACTGCGGTCGCGGGCATTCGCATTTCTCAGCATTTGCCGCGCGTGGCCAAGCAAATGTCCGAACTGGCGGTGATCCGTTCGATGCAAACCAAGGAAGGCGATCACGCCCGCGCGACCTACTTGCTGCGAACCGGTTACTTGCCGCAAGGCCCGGTCAAATATCCGACGTTGGGTGCCGCGGTCAGCAAGGAGACGGGCGACGCCGACGCCGAGCTTCCCAATTTCGTGAGTATCGCGCCGCAACCGGCGCTCAGTCCTGCTTCCTACGGACCTGGTTTTTTAGGGCCACGACACGCGCCCATGGTCGTCGGCGGTACGGGCTTGGGGCTCTTCACGCTGGGGCAAGACAACTACGATCAGACGCTAGAGGTAAAGAACCTCTCACTACCGGACGGCATAACCGTCGCGGAAGCTGACGCTCGGGTGGATCTGCTAGAAGGAATCGAGCGTGAGTTTCGGAAGGACCATCCCGGCACGGCACCGGCCAGCCATCAAGCGGCCTATCACCAAGCGGTGCGGTTAATGCGCAGCGAAGCCGTGAAGGTGTTTGACTTGGAGGGCGAGCCCGAAATGTTACGAGATGCCTACGGGCGGAATCGGTTCGGGCAAGGCTGCCTGCTGGCGCGCCGATTGGTCCAGCGCGGGGTGCCTTTCGTCGAAGTTTCCCTGACCGGCACCCCTGGGCAACAGGTTTTTGGTTGGGATACGCACACCAATAATTTCGGCCAAACGAAACAACTCTGCGCGGTACTCGACCCCGCCTGGTCGACGTTGATCGAGGATCTCCGGGACCATGGCCTACTCGACTCGACCGTGGTTGTCTGGATGGGTGAGTTCGGCCGCACACCGAAGATAAATCGGTCCCAGGGCCGCGATCATTTTCCGGCCGCCTGGAGTACGGTCTTGGCGGGCGGCGGAATACGCGGCGGGCAGGTCGTCGGCAAGACCAGTCGTGACGGAATGCGCGTGGAAGACCGCCCGGTTTCGGTACCCGATTTACTGGCAACGGTCTGTTCCGCCATCGGGGTCGATCCGCTGAAGCAAAACATGTCGAATGTCGGCCGGCCGATTCGCATCGTGGATCCGGAAGCAAAACCGATCGAGGAGGCCTTGTCATGATGCTCCGCGCAATTTCCGTCGCTCTGGTCATCTTGATCTCGGTCTCGGTCTCGATCGCGCAAGAGAAGAAAGAACGCGAGGATCATGGCCAGACGGATCATGTCGATTTGCTGTATCTCGCGGAGCCTTGTCCCGTCTTTGTTCGCTTGCACATTCGAGTGGACGGCCAGAGTTATCACGATGTATGGCAGGATTACGTCGAGCAGTATTTTGACGAGCTTGACGAGGACGACGACAACGTGCTGTCCCTCGCCGAAGCGAAGAATCTGCCAGCGAGTACGGCAACTCCCAATACTACGTTCGGCAGGGTGAGGGCATTTTTCAAATCCCTGGGTTCCAACGGAAAGGCTGGCCCACTTCGTAGCGAGGACATGAGCAAGGCCGATGTGTCCCGCTACTTGCAACAACTGGGACAGGGACCTTTTTCATTGAATGTGGTGCGGCGGACATCGTCGTTTGGCGGATTGAGCGCGGAAAACGGCCCGACGGGCTTGTTTGAAAGAATCGATACCGACCGCAGCGGAAGAATTTCTCGGGCCGAACTCCAATCCGCGGCCTCAAGTTTGCACAAGAATGATCTGGATGACGACCAGATGATCAGTGCTGAAGAACTTCAATCGGTCAACGCATTTTCCACGTTCATGGCGATGCGGACTGAGCGGGTAAAAAACGCCACCAGCCCGGTATTACGTTTGAAAACTGGTGAAATGGCGGAACAAGCCGTCGCCCAGCTTCTGAAAAATTACGACGGCGAGAATGCCGAGACTCGCAAGCCCGATCGGCACCTGAGTCGCGACGAGATACAACTCAGTCGATCGATATTCCAAGAATTCGACACCGACTCAGACAGTCTGTTGGACGAAAGCGAACTGGAACACTTGGCGGGAAATCTCGTGCCAACACTGGAGTTCACCGTACGCATCGGTAAACGCGCGGAGCACGAATCTTCCTTTACGCTGGAATCCAGCAACGCCAGCGAAGCTATCTCCGTGCGGAAAATGCCCAACGGCGCGCCCGCGGTTGTGCTCAAGGCGGAACAAATTGTTTTTTCCGCTGACGGCGGGGCGGGTGGCGCGGAAGGTATCAAGGCGTTGGCAAAACAGCAGTTCGCCGCGGTGGATACCGACAACAATGGCTACTTGGACTGGAAAGAAACAGCCAGAAATTCGGGGCTAACCTCTACGTTCCGCGACGCCGATCGCGACGGCGACAAGAAGGTCTTTCAAGATGAATTTCTGGACTACTTGGAACGGCGATACAACGTGTCGCGCAGCCGCACGGCGCTGAACATCAGCGGACCGCATCGCAAGTTGTTCGAGATTCTCGATACCGATAGCGACCGCCGGCTTAGTCAGCGGGAATTGGCGGCGGCCGTTGACCAGTTCGACGTTTGGGATAGCAATGGTGACAAGCAGCTGGCGTCGTCCGAACTGCCTCGCCAATATCGTCTTTCAGTCGGAAGGGCTACGCCGGATCTGGGCGCGTTGGGAAATCTGGCCGCCATCCAGTTCGCCTACGCGCCGGCGGCACAGCCCCCAAGGAAGTCCACGGGCCCCATATGGTTCCAGCGAATGGATCACAACCGGGACGGCGACCTATCGCGGCGGGAGTTTCTTTTCAAAGCGGATTGGTTCAACCGACTGGACGCGGACAAGAACGGGTTGGTCGATCCCAAGGAAGCACTCTCGCTGAAGTCCGAAAGCGATGATCGTTAGCCAATCCTTAATAAGTAGCCGCTCCTTGCCAAGGAGGCAATCCAGTTCTCCCCCTTGCCAAGGGGGAGTTTGAGGGGGTCCGCTCGGCATCTAACACTAACCGACCAACTCAGGCAACGGACGGTGATCGCCCACCAAGTATTGCGGCCTGCCCGCCAGGTCGGTGAACTGAGTGTTCGACACATCGATGCCCAGCCGTTCATACAGCGTGGCGAAAACGTCGCGGAAGTGAATTGGGCGGTTTTTCGGCTCTTCGCCCCACCGCGTGGTCGAGCCAAGCACTTGCCCACACTGCATACCGCCGCCCGCCAACAGTGCGCCGGCAACCTTCGGCCAGTGGTCGCGGCCCGCGTTCTGATTGATTTTCGGTGTGCGGCCAAACTCGCCCCAAGCCACAACCGCGATGTCGTCCAGTAGCCCGCGCTCTTCGAGATCCTTGATCAGCGCCGACAAGCCTAGATCGAACAAAGGCAAAGCTCCCCGAGCTTCGGCGAACAGATCCTTATGCCAATCCCAGTTGTAATCGCCTTGCAACATCCGTCCAAACGGCCAGCGGCTGAAGGCCAACGTGACACAGCGGGCACCCGCCTCGATCACTCGGCGGGCCAACAAGAACTGGTCCAGCATCGTCTTGCCTTCGCGTTCGTTGGGAAACTTGCGATCCAGGCCGTAGCTGCCGCGAATGGTGGCGTCTTCTTGACTGAGGTCGAGTGCCTCGGCCAGCCGAGGCGAAGTGAGCACGTCGAATGCTTGTTGGTTGAATTCGTCGATTCCTTCCGCCGCCGCATCTTGATCAGCCTGACGGCGGAAGCGGTCGAAGCTGGACAGTAACGCGCGGCGGTCGGCCAACCGGCGCAGGTTTACGCCGTTGAGCATGATATTGCGGCGGTCGACTGCTTCGACTTCAAAGCCGGCGTGTGCCGCGCCCAGGTAGCCGGGCTGTGCCGGCGGCGTGCGAAGAATGAATCGCGCGTCGGGATCGACGGGAGTCAAATCGACGGTCGGTGGAACTCCCGCGACCAGCGGGCCCAGCTTTCGCGACAGCACCGACCCCATCGACGGCCAATCACCTGGTGGAAATCCGGCCACGATGGGCGACGACGCCATGGCTGGATGGGACTCCCAGCCCGTCGAACACCAGTGCGTATTGTGATCGTTGCGGAAGCCGACCAGCGAACGAATCAGCGTCAACTTGTCGGTCATGCCTGCCAATTGGGGCATCAATTCGCAAATGTCGATCCCCGGAACTTTGGTGGGGATCGGCTGAAACTCGCCGCGGATTTCAGGAGGAGCATCCGGCTTGAGGTCGTACATATCCAAGTGTGACGGCCCGCCAGGCAGCAGCACCATGATGATGCCCTTGGCCTGCTTCCGCCCGCCCGCCTGACTTTCCGCCCGCAGGATTTCTGGCAATGTCAGCCCTCCCAGCGCGAGCCCGCCAATTCGCAACCAACTGCGGCGAGACATACCGTCACAATATCGAGAGCGTGGCCCGGGAATGGTCAACATCGTGGAAATCCTTGCGGCGAAACAACATATCAAGACTTGCTAATGTATCTAGTTCGCCGGTGAGTCGCAATAAAAATATCGGTGTCATTGCCATCGCGTCCACGAACAATCTGCCGCTTTGGAAACCAATCCAGCTTTGACCACGCCTTCGGAAAAATCAAAAAAGGCTTGAGTTTGCCGAGCAGTTCAAGATCACCCCCCCATCCTGCCTGACAAAATTGGCGCGGCTAGACATATCGAATGCGGCTGCGTTGCCACGAGCCCCTCCAGCAAGAACCCAAGACTACCCGTCAGTAGTGAACTAGACTTCATGTAGGAAGTTTGTCTGGGGCAGGAGGCGGTATGCGTATAAATGGCTTGCAAGAAGAAAACCGTACTTCTGGTCGAAGACCGCGACCAAGATGCGTTTCTCATTAGCCAGTTGCTGATGGGATACAGCGGGGACGCTCTGAATGTACAGCACGTGACGACCGCCGCGGACGCGGTCAGCTATCTCGCGGATCGGCCCGTCGACATTGTCTTGTTGGATCTGGGACTGCCGGACAGCCAGGGGTTTGACACGGTGCTGCGGATTCGGACGTCGTTTCCCAGCGTCCCGGTCGTCGTCGTGACCGGAATTGATGACGACGAGATTGGCATCCAGGCGATTGAGTGTGGTGCCCAAGACTACGTTTCCAAAGATCTCGTGGCGGGCCAAATGCTGGTGCGCACGATTCGATTTGCCATGACGAGGCATAGCCACATCACACACTATAAAGCCCAGGCACGAACCGATGCCCTGACCAACCTCTCGAATCGGCACGCCTTTGAAGGGCGCCTGTCTCGATTGATCAGTGACTGGAAAAGCACTCAGCAGCAGTTCTCGCTGTTGTTACTGGACGTCGACCGCTTCAAGCGCGTGAACGACATGCACGGTCACCGGACTGGCGACTATGTTCTTTCGCGGCTGGCCCAGCTGATTAGCGGCGCGATTGGCCACGCGGATCTCGCCGCGCGTTTTGGTGGCGAGGAATTCGCCATCTTGTGCCCTGCTAAAGGTCTTGATCAAGCCGCGACCGAAGCAGCCCACATCTTGGCGGAAATTCGCCAAAGTTCGTTTTCCTTTGAGGGTGCTGTTATGGAAATGACCGCCAGCATGGGCGTCGCCGAATTCATGGCGGAAGATGATGCAGCCAGCCTGATCGAGCGGGCAGACAACGCACTCTATGCGGCGAAGGCGGCGGGTAGGGATCAAGCCTATCTGCACGACAGGCGGACTTGTCAAGCCGTGGGGCCGACATTGGCGGCATGGGCGTCTAACCAAAGCGGCCCGCCAATAGTGACCTAAAGCTCGATCATGCGTTGGAAGGGCATGGCTGCAATCCGCTGGGCGTAGGGGTAAATTTTCTGAATCCCATTCGCACGAAGTTAAGGAATTGGTATTTGTGTAATAAGTGGGAAGTCCTTCAATACGCGTGAGTTACATCTATCGCGTTGGAAGAAGGAGCTTCCCATGAGCATTGTAGAGAATGTCGTTGAGGCTTTACAGGAGTTGTGCGGGAATTGCGCAGAGGAGGTAGGCGCGGAAGTGGAGGTAATCCAGCGACAGCGAAAGTTCTCCGCGTTGACGCTCGCGCAGACGTTTCTGTTTGGATTTCTGCAGAATCCTCATGCCTCGGATGAAGAGTTGGCTCAGATGGCTGGCACTTTAAATGTGAACGTGACGGAACAGGCCATCGGCCAGCGATTTACCGAGCGGTTGGTGGACTTCATGAAGGGTTTGTTCCTGAAAGCGACCGGATACTTGGTGCAAGCAGATGGAAAAGCCGCTGCGGTTTTGGGGCGTTTTTCAGATGTGTTGTTGCTGGATAGCACGACCATTTCGCTGCCCTCGGAGTTGGCGGCCACGTTTCCGGGCTGTGGAGGAAGCCATGGCGGAGGGAAAGCGGCTGTGAAGTTGCAAGTACAATGGAGCCTGCAAACAGGCGCTCTGGATTGCATTCGCTTGGAAGAAGGCAAATCCCCAGACAGGAAGACCTCGCTGCAACAATCCCTGCCCAAGAAGGGCTCGTTGCGAATTGCCGACTTGGGTTACTTCGACACTCGAGTCTTTGAGCTATACGAACAGGAAAAAGCGTACTGGCTCTCTCCGATGCTGTTTGGCACCAACGTTTATGATGTTCAGGGTGAGAGGTTGGATTTGTTGAAGTGGCTTCAACGAAAAGGACCTCTCGTCGATGCTGCCGTGCGCATCGGAGCGGAACGCCAAGTAAGCTGTCGGCTCGTGGCTTGGCGTTTGCCACCCGAATATGCTCAACGGCGACGACAAAAACAGCGTGAGAAGGCTCGCAAAAAGGGACGCACGGTGTCGGCCGCGCGGCTGGCGTATTGTGATTGGGCGATGCTAGTGACGAATGCACCCGCCTCCCTTCTTTCGATCGACGAAGTACGCGTCTTGTATCGCGCTCGTTGGCAAATCGAACTGCTGTTCAAACGATGGAAATCACAAGGCTGCATCGATGACATGTCGGGAACCGACGTGCACCGTCAAATGACGCGGTTTTGGGCTCGACTGGTGGTGGCGATCATGACGCATTGGTTGCTGCTGCCTTATTGGAGCCAACATCGTTACAGCCTAAAAAAGCTGACCGACACCATCGCCCGCTTCGCACTGTTGATCGCCATAACATGGCACTCCGCGGACCAGCTTCGCCAAACGCTCAACACCATGGCCCAAACCTTGAAATCCACGGCTCGACGGAACAAACGAAAGATTGCAAGCACCTTCCAGCAACTCGAAAATCCTGGCCTGCTGGAGTATGCAAATCCTTAACTTCGTGCGAATGGGGGTAAATTTTCTGAATCCCTTCCGGCCTGATCGGGTCATTTCGCGGAACGTCGGCAATGTGCCGGATTTACCGCATTCGCCCCATTTTCGCGAGCCCTCCACCCTGCGACATGCCGGACGCGCCTTGCTATAACTGTAAGTGAGCGAACACCGTTTCATACGCCGCCGCTAGAGGCCGCGGCGCGGTTCGCTTCTCTCAAGGAGGAAGTCGAATGTCGAAAACACTCTGGGACGAATCGTCATCGCGTCCCGTCAAGGTCACTTCGGAAATCCTCGACCGCCAGCCGCCGATCAGCCTGGAGGCCGAACTCTGTACGCTGGGTAGTATCCTGCTGCTGCCCGATGTCTGTGACGACGTGGCACTCGTGCTTCGCGCGGAAGACTTCTACGACGACGCCAATCGCAAGCTGTACGAGCATTTGCTTGCGATGCATGATTCAGGGCGAAAAATTGACTTTACTCTGCTGGTCGAGCAACTGAAGTCGTCGGGCGATTATGAAACGATCGGCGGAGCTCCGTTCCTCGGTAAGGTATTTAATTCCGTTCCCAATGCGGCGCATGCCGTCTATTACGCCAATATTGTTCGTGAAAAGGCGCTTTACCGTTCGCTGATCGAAGCTACCACCGATATCCTTCGCGAGGCTTACGACGAGGAACGCGGGGCGCGCGAGTCGTTAAGTAACGCCGAACAACGCATTTTCGGTATCACGGATGGACGAGGCGACAACCAAGTCGCGGAGATTCGCGACGTGTTGCACGACGCCATGGATCGATTGGATGCCAGAATGCGCGGCGAACAAACGGCCAGCAGCGTCGAAACGGGCTTCACGGAACTAGACGCCATCACCAGCGGACTTCATGAATCGGAATTGATCATCTTGGCGGCGCGACCCGGCATGGGGAAAACCGCGCTGGCGATGAATATCGCCGAACATGTTTCGATCGAGATGGAGGTGCCCGTACTTTTTGTCAGTTTGGAAATGGGTGCCATCGAGTTAGCCGAGCGTTTGTTGTGTTCGCGGGCGAAAGTGAATGGGCATCGGCTGCGTAATGGTTCGATTTCAAACGATGAGCGCCGCGAACTGGTGAGGACGGCGGGAGAAATCAGCGAAGCGAAACTGTTCGTGGACGATACGCCGAGCCGCACCGTCACGGAAATCGCGGCCGCTTCGCGGCGAATTCGCCGCCGGGAAGAGCGACTTGGCTTGATTGTGATCGACTACCTGCAATTGCTTGAGCCCGACAATCCAAAGGATCCCCGCCAAGAGCAAGTGGCCAAGATCGCCCGACGCCTTAAAGGGCTTGCCCGCGAAATGAAAGTTCCCGTACTCTGTTTGGCCCAACTAAATCGGCAAGCGGAAGATAATCGCGACCATGTTCCACGGCTCAGCCATTTGCGCGAATCAGGCGCGATCGAACAGGACGCCGACGTGGTAATGTTCATCCACCGCGAAGAGTACTTTCGTCGCGGCGATGAACGCGACGAGGTGGCCGGCGAGGCGGAGATCCATATCGCCAAGCAACGAAATGGGCCTGTCGATAAAGTCGACTTATTGTGGAGGAAAGAGTACACGCGTTTTGAAAACCGCGCCCCGGATCGGCTCTCCGAGTTCGACGATTACAATTCGACGTCGAACTCCGAGCGATTTTGAATGGTCGCCATCAAGTCTGATCAGGATGTTTGACAGCAAGCGGAAAACCCGATTTTCCTTGGCATCTCCTCTATCATTGCTTATCAAGAGTGGAACATGATTGGCAAGGGCCATGTCTCATCCCGATTCTAGTTCGGACGACATCGTCGAAGTACTTGTCCACGACGAGCAGGAGCAGTGTCCTTATCTGCCCGAGCGGACGGCGCGCATGCCGTTGCGACTGCCCACCACAAGATTGTCCCGTTCGCGATTCGACGCGTGTCTCCAGCAAGGCGATCGGCGCAGCGGCCCTTTTCTGTACCGGACCCAATGCCCCAGTTGCAGTTCGTGCCAACCACTGCGACTTGAAGTGGACGACTTCATTCCCAGCCGCACTCAACAGCGCGTCCATCGGCGGGGCGACCGCGAGTTCACCGTGGAACTGGGCGATGTGATTGTCGACCAACCACGAGTCGACCTTTACAACGCGCACCGGCGCGGACGCGGGTTGGACAAAACGGGGAACGACATCGACATGGGCAACTACGAATCGTTCCTGGCGCAATCTTGCTGCGACAGCTTTGAAATTCGCTATCGTGTTTGCCAGCAACTCGTGGCGGTAGCGGTCTGCGATCAAGGGGAATCGAGTATTTCAGCAGTTTATTGTTATTTCGATCCGCAATTTAGTCATCTTAGCCCCGGGACATATTCGATCTTGAAGCAAATTGAACTCTGCCAGGCGTGGGACCGTAAGCACCTATATCTGGGTTTGTATATCGCCGAGTGTTCGCACATGGCGTACAAGTCGAGATATCTTCCGCACCAACGTCTTATCGAGGGGAGTTGGCGTCGCTTTGAAAGGTAGCCAGCGGCTGCATTCAAAGTGGGACAGCACGAAGCTACTATCACGAAGCGATAGATCGCAAGGAAGCGACACATGGAATTCACCTTGCCACTGGGCGGCCGTTACTGTATTTCTACGCACCCTTTGTACGACTCACGGTTAGTACAAGGCTTGTCTAGTCTGTTGGCGTTATCACGATCTTGTCTGCCGCTGCCCGTCCCAAGAGTGTTCTCCTCAAGTAATTTCGCTGGATGGCCGGAGTTTAAACTGATGCAAAGTAGACGGTATACAAGCCGGCTCTTGTCCATGTTCCTTGTCGTGGCGTTCTTGCTTTCCGCACGGCACGGCACGGCGCAAGAACAAATCCCAACGCCTGGTCCTTCGCTAACTTCTCCCCGTTCCAATCCGGAACCTGTTCCGGCATTGGTGGCTGGAGTTCGAGTGATCGGCAACAAACGAGTTCCGACCAGTCGCGTGCGTTCCTTTCTGAAGACGCGGACGGACCGCGGATTCGATCCGGAAACCGTCCAGGCCGACGTTCGTGAATTGATCAAGTCGGGCCTGTTCCGCGATGTCAAAACCTTCACCGAGCCATCGGCTGGCGGAGTTTTGATTACCTTTCAAGTATTCGAATTGCCCATCATCGGCCATCTGCACTTTGTGGGAAATCGGAAAATCACCGATCGCACGTTGAAGAAACACGCCGGGCTGGAAATTGGCGAGCCGCTCAGCCCGTTCCGCGTCAACGACGCACGCCAGAAGATTGAAGAGCACTACCGGGCCAACGGCTATCCGAAAACGCAAGTTTCCGTTTTCGAAGGCAATCGGCCAGGTGACGAAGGAGTCATCTTCGTCGTGCACGAGGACGAGTTGCTCCGCATTTGGCATGTCGATTTCAAGGGCAACAAACTGGCCACCAACGGCCGGCTCAAGACACAAATCAAATCCAAGCCGGCCTTTCTGAAATATTTTTTCGGAGGCAAAGTCGACTTTCGGCAGGTTGATGAAGACGTGCAAAGGCTGACGGCTTACTACAGAAACTTGGGCTACTTCAACGCCAAGATCGGCCGCGAGTTGCGTTTTCATCCGTCCGGTAAATGGCTGACTCTGGTGTTTGTCATCAACGAGGGTCCGCAGTATTACGTGCGTAACGTTTCCGTGATCGGCAACCAGAGGTTTTTGAAGGAAGACCTTGAGAGCAAGTTGGTCCTGCGGTCGGGCGACACCTTCAATGCCGAAAAGATGCAGCGGGACCGCAATAGCCTGTTGGATATTTACGGCTCGAAAGGGCACATTTTCGCCGACATCAAGGCCGACCCGCGATTGGGCGATCAGCCAGGCTGGCTCGATCTGGTCTACAGTATCGCGGAAGGCGAGCAATATCGCGTCGGCCGGATCAACATTCGGATCGCGGGCGAATATCCACATACAAAACAAAGCGTGGTGCTGAACCGAATCTCACTTCGGCCCGGCGACATTATCGACATTCGAGAAATTCGAGCTAGTCAGCGGCGGCTGATTGCCTCGCAACTGTTCGTCAACGAGCCGGCGCGGGGCGTAACTCCGGAGCTTACGGTGGTTCCGCCCGATTTGCAAAAGGCGGCCGGCAGTCTCGCCAAACAAAATGGCGGCCGAACCACACAGTATCGCGGCCAGAGTCCCGAACCCAGCCGATTGCTCGATCTAAACCTATTCCTGAAACCCCGTTTCCCTGCGTGGTGGCAAAGAAACTAGTGGGGCCGTGCCCCGGACCAATGCGGGCTCACCCCCTTGGGCTTGAAAACTCAAGCATGATACCTCGCTCCCGTTGGTCGCAAACAACATTCCACAAACAAGTGACAAGAATAACTGGCATCTCGTGAAGAGCACCAAAATAAAACCGGTAATGTTGACGCTGATCATCATCCTGCAGATGGTGTTAGGTGGCTGTGCTGGCCAAGCTCCCCGGCTGCCCGGTGGTCAAGCTCAATTTCCTACTCGTCGGAATTTACCGCCGCCTCCCGAGGCGACGATTGGCCGACGGGACGTCACTCCGCCCCCAGACACACAAGTCGTGCCGGCGTCCCATACGTCTCCGGTGCACGCGCAGATCCGCGGCCAAAATGGCGGGTCGGGAACGCGAAATCCATCGTTTCCGCCAAACTATCAGTCGTCCCCGTCAACGTATCAGCCACCCAACTATTCACGTCAACCGAACACATCGTTTCAGTTACCTCCCTTCTCGCCACCACCAGCGGCTGGCGGAGGAGCACCTGGCGTTCCGGCACAATATGCCCCTGGGAACTCGGGAGCTGTCGTTAACCCCGGTGGATTTAATCCGCCCGGGACGCAACCTTTTGTCGGTCCAGAGACGATTCCGCCGGGCGCGATTCTGCCGGGCGAACAGGTCATTGGCGGTGAACTGGGACTTTCTCCAAACTTTGCCAACATCGAAGCACTCGTGGAAGAAGCGCGAACCGGCCGTTTCATGGTTGGCGTCGGCGTGAACTCCAGTGCGGGCATTACCGGTCAAATCGTTCTAGACGAACGGAACTTCGATATCACTCGTGTTCCGACCGGCTTTCACGAGTTCGTCAACGGAACCGCTTTTCGCGGTGCCGGCCAAGGATTCCGCCTGGAAGCATTGCCGGGTACGGTCGTTCAGCGTTATCTGTTTAGTTTTACCGAGCCGTACCTGTTTCAAACGCCCATTAGTTTGAGTGTCAGTGGATTTTTCTTTGACAGAAATTTCTTCGACTGGGACGAGCAAAGATTTGGCGGGCGCGTCGCGCTGGGATATCGCCTTACCCACGACTTGTCCCTGTCGGCCGCCATGCGGGTCGAGTCGATCGACCTGCACGATCCACGTGTACGGGGCGTTCCTGAATTGGAAGCCGCCTTGGGCGACAGCGAAGCCTTCGCGCCGGGCCTCACCCTGACTCACGACACACGAGACATTCCGTTCGCCGCGACGCAAGGACACTTGATCGAACTAAGTGCCCAATACGTCCTGGGATCGTTTGACTACGCCCGTTTGGACGGCGACTACCGTCGCTATCACTTGCTGTTCGAGCGACCGGATGGGTCGGGCCGTCATACGTTTAGCTACGGATTCCGGGCTGGCTATTCCGGATCCCAAACGCCTATCTACGATAACTATTTCGCGGGCGGCTTTTCGACTCTGCGCGGCTTCGATTTCCGTGGAGCCTCGCCCGTTAGCAGCGGCGTGACCGTCGGTGGCGAAGTTCGTTTGTTGGGTTCGGTGGAATATACCTTCCCATTGACGGCGGACGACATGTTCAAGGGAGTCGTATTCTGTGACTTCGGTACGGTCGAAGAAACGACCAAGATCAACGGCGGCGACGTTCGCGTGGCCCCGGGATTTGGTTTCCGGCTGAATATCCCCGCCATGGGCCCGGCACCGCTCGCGTTCGACTTTGCCTTCCCCGTCGCGTCGGAGGCTACCGACGACGAACAGATCTTCAGCTTCTTCATCGGTCTAGGCCGACTCTAGACATCGCCTGATCCGCCAGTGTGATTTGAGTGTCTGGGGTCGCGGGCTCGATTACGGTCACATGAGCAAAATCGTGCCGAGGCGTTAAGCCCACTGCTGGAAGTCCAGCGAAACGCGTTCCCGTTGTTGCTGGCTGATGCGGTAGATATCGCTTCTGGTTTCGAAATAGGCCGCGATCACGTCGGGATCCCACTGTTGACCCGCACCCTCTTGGAAGATGGTTTCGACTTCCGCTACCGAGATTCCCCGTCGATAAGGGCGGTCGCTGGTCATCGCGTCGTACGAGTCCGCCACCGCGCAAATTCTAGCCATGAACGGGATCTCGTTCTTGGCCAATCCATGCGGGTAACCTTCTCCATCCCATTGTTCGTGGTGGTGCAGCACGATGGGAAGCACCTCGGAGAACTGCTTGAGATCCACAAGGATGTTGTAGCCCAGTTGGGGATGCAACTTGATATGTTCAAACTCGGCTTCCGTCAACCGGCCCGGTTTGCGCAGCACACTGTCTTCGATCCCAATTTTTCCGATGTCGTGGAGCAACCCCGACATATACATGGTGCGCAACGTTTCACGGTCGCAGCCCAGAGTCCTTGCCAGCCGAACGGACATCCGGGCCACTCGATCGCTGTGCCCTGAAGTGTAGGGGTCCTTGGCATCGATGGCGGATGTCAACGCGCGGACGACATTCGCCATGAAGTTCGATTGCTCCCGATACAACTCGTGGTTTCCGCTGTGGATGCCAAGAATCGCGGCGACCGAGTGCAGCAGGTTTGCCTCCATCGAATCGAAACTGTCGCCGTTGCTGCGGTTGAAGGCCGCGATCCAGCCGTGGCATTTGTCGCCTTCCCTCAGGGGCGCGAGAATTATTTGCCGGATGTTGGGAAACGCCCAAGTGGATGCCTGCGTGATCGACATATTGCCCACGAAGGGCCACCGGTCGATTTCCGCCGAAATCATGGCTACCAGTCGCGTGAAATCTTTGGCGTCGACGGGGCATTCACCGACCGCAAGCAGGTCGGGGTTCACGCCTGGATCGAAAGTTGTACTGCGATCGTCCAGCGGCGGGGCAATTTGCAATGCCACGCCATCCGCGGGAATACAGTCGATCAGCCAATCCAACGCCAGCTTGCCAATCTCTTCGTCGGTGCTGGTCAGCCGCAGATTCTGTGTGACGCCGTAAAGCAGCGAGATTTCTTCGTAGGTCGAGGCAAGATTATCCGAGACCTTCTCGACCTCTCGCTCTAACCGCTTCGCGCGCTGATCGGCCGACATCTTGGCCGATACCGCCAACGCTACTTTGAGCAGCGCCTGGCGATCCCAGATCGTCTGGTTGGCGACCCATGTTCGTGTTGGTTCAACGTCAGCCGCTAGAATTCGTTGGGCCCCTTCAAGATCGGCGTCGGTGTCGATCGGTTGGGTTACGAAAGGTCCGACGGCGACCCAAGCCCGATTCGCACGAATCCGCAGCGGAATGGCCAGCAATACGATGCCGTTTTCTTCGTCGAGAATTTGGGGCTTGTCGCCCGGTTCGAGACCGGCGACAACAGTGGGTAGAAATTCATCGTCGCTTCCGGGCAACTCGCTGCTTGTATGGACGAAGCTGGACGTTTCCGTCGTCCAAATGGAAAACTCGATGCCAAACCACTCTTGCAACTCGGACGCCAAATGCTGCCAACCGCCCGAATCATTAACGGGTGGCGTAGCGATCAGGTTGGAAGCAGTAACGGTTGCCATGTCTGCCCTTGACGACTTCAGTATCCATCAGCGGAAAAATCCATCGCGCCAGGTGCCGGCGCAAGGATTCGCATAAGCTCTTTTGAAAACCGTAGATCGCGGTGGAGCTCTATGCAATTGGATCACACGGATGGGTGGCTTCCAAATGCGAGTTCCGGAGGATGGAACCGATTGTGCCGATTAGAAGGCCAACCACGGCTCGAAAAGAATCAGCGGAGCGGTCGCGAAACGTAAACCGTGGTCAGTTGTTAAGGCGGCTACGATACCGCGCGCTGACGAGTTCCAGCAGCCGGCGATCATCATCCGAGAGCATCGCCATTCCGCCGTCGTGCAGGCGGGCTAGAATTTCGTCCACGCGTTGTTCTTCTTCGGCTTCTTGCTCCGCTTCGCGTTTTTTTCGCGTGTGGCGGCGTTGCTCCAACCACTCCGAGATGGGACTTGCCTCGTCGTCATCCAAGGATTCGCTGCTGCGTTCCAAGCTTGTGTAGCCTTGGGAAAAGTCATAACCAAACAAGTCATCTTCGGCCGCATCTCGATCGGTGGCCTGGGCATGTGGCTCGAACGTAGCGCTGAAGAACAAAAAGATGGCCAGCATCAAGAGGGCAAACCAAGCCGGCACCATCGACTCGGAGTAAGAGTCGCGGATGAGCCAGGCGAAGACCAGCAGTGACACGGCCGAGATCTGGCCGACACGAACGCCCACCAGTTTAGCGCCGGCGCGACCCAAATACTTCGTCAACCCTGCTTGCAGCGCGCGGCCGCCCGCGAATGGAAAAGTCGGAATCAAGTTAACCAAAAACAACATCCAATTGACCCAGAAAACGAGGGTCAAAATTTTTCCCGCTGCCGTGGCGTCAGCGCCGATTTGTAAGCTCGGACTAATCGGATGCAGCAGGCCAAGGATATTCGTATTCGGAAGCATCAGAAGAATCGCGGGAATGCAAATGACGCAAACGACCGCATTCGAGAGAGGCCCCACCAGATGGACAATCAACTCTGACCGTGGATCGCGTGAATTGACGACGGATGACAACCCGCCCCACGGCACCAGCACCAATTCGCGGATCGTGCAGCCCAACCTGCGGGCCGCTTGGCAATACCAAAATTCGTGCCAGACAACACTCAGAAAAAGAACGACGACGCTGATGACCGCGGCCGCGTCGACCTTGCGTACCAAGGAGGGCCCGCTGGGAGCGAGCCAACTCAGGTACAGCGTGAGGGCGGCGAAAAGCAGAAAGAAGATATGTAGGCGAACGGCTACTCCGCCCCAACGTCCAAGGCTGATACTCCAGATATTGTACTCGCGCATTGTCGAGATTCATTTTCGTTCGGAAGACACACCGCCAACTTGGACTCACGTCTCAACTCAAGTATCCTAGCAACTCGTTTTCCTCTCTTCAATCAAACTCGAAAAACAACGCAAATCCCGCCGTAATCGTGCCCCCTTCTCCATACGTGGCGGCGGGACACTTGTTCTCATGGATTCAAAAATGACCCTCGAAAAACAGCTATTGGAAACGGAACGATTTCGAGTTGTCCAAGCCTGCAAAACAGAAGCTGACGGGAAACTGCTACAGCGCGCGGTAATTCGCCATCCCGGTGCCGTGGTGGTCATCCCACTGTTGGGGGACGGCCGGATCTGCCTGATTAAAAATTATCGCCTGGCCGTGGACGAAACGCTGATCGAACTGCCGGCTGGGACCTTGTCCGCGGGCGAAGAGCCCAATTCGGCCGCCATTCGCGAGCTGCGGGAAGAAACGGGGCTGATCGCCACCTCCGTGGAACTTGTGGCCACCTTCTACGTCTCACCAGGTATCCTCGACGAGCGGATGTTCCTGTTCGTGGCCCGCGACCTTTCCGAGGGCCAACCGCGGCGAGAACCCGACGAGCGGATTGAAAATTTTGTGGTCTCAAATGACGAAGCCATGTCGCTGGTGCGAACCGGCCAAGTCAAAGATGCGAAAACAATGATCGGACTGTTGCTGCTCGAGCAGAAGATCATTTCAATGCCGTGACGTATTGGGAAGCAAAAGTCATGACACACAACCGCGGACTTGCCTGCTTCGTCTTGCTTGTCGTCGCACTTACGACGAGGCCCGAACCAGCATCCGCCGAGATTCAGCCAGAGTTTGATCTGAACTATTGTTGCGAGCATGCCACCCTGATCGTCGTTGGCGTTCTGGGTGAAGGCGAGCGGCTGACCGTCAAGGAGGTACTGTCCAGCACAAGAATGGGCATGGCCAACATCCAACTCAAGGGTGGTCCCTACGGAGAACGGATGCGCAACGCGATGGGAGTACCGGCGGGTGAGGATATCGAGGTCGTTGCCTTCCTAACCAAGACGCGCCAACCCGCGTTAGGGCTGCCCGGTCTCATCGGGCTGGGCACGGAGGGCGTCTATTTGACGCATCACGGTCTGGGTCGTGGGATGGTTCTGCGCGGAGTTATCGAGCCGGCGGTCTATCCAGGCTTGACACGTAAGCAGTTCCTCGCTGCCACCAATGAAATAATCGCGTTGACCAAGCGTCGGCGCGAGCTCACCGCCGAGCGTCCTTCGGCAGAACGGGCGGCGCAATTGGTGGCGTTTCTTGACGAGCAGGCACGGCAGGCCGACGAGGTTCGGCTGCCAGGAACGTGGCCGAATCATCACCTGCGTGAAGTCGCTCGGGCAATCGCCCCCACGAAGTTGATCGAGGAACAGGTCATTCTCGATGCGCTGCAAGAATCCAAAGATCTGAACCAACGCGTCAGGTTGTTGCACCTCATAAGCGAGGTCCCATTTTCCGACAGGGCGTTTGAGCCGGTCGCCCGGCTGATAGCCCGCGAGCAAGATGTGATGATTCGCGCGGCCGCGATCACCGCAATTGGTAGAATCAACAACTATCGGGCCGTCGACTGCATTGTCCCACTGCTTTCGCTGGAGGACGGGAACTTGCAAGCTTTGTTGGCGGGATTGAGTACTCGAAGCGACAGTTCCGAATATTGGCAACGGAACCCGAAAGCGGTCGACGCACTCGTCACACTTGTGCAAGAAGTGCGACGCCGTCATCGTCGAGGTAGCGATGGCGTGACGAATAGTCTGAGTCATTCGGTGCTGAGTTCCGCTCACAGTTACTTGCACCCGCGTTTGCTGCCGTTGTTGATTGATTGGGCAAGGTCGGACCATCCGACCGGCCGTCAGGCATTGGCAAATCTTCGGCATGATTTGGGACTGGATTTCGATCTGGACGACATCGAACCGCTAAATCAATGGTGGCGGCGGGCCAAACCGGTTCTCGAAAAACCATACGACCTGGCGAAAGCCGACGGTCTGGACGCCTGGCTAGAAAGCTATCAGTCGGCGGACAGCACGACAAGGAAGATGCTGAATCAGCTATGGCTGTTTGAGCGATCGATTCTTGAACAGCATTTGATTCGCGTCGCCGAGTCCAAGGATGATGCTAGAACGGACGTCGCCAAAACGACGCTAGCGGAACTCTGGAAGATCGGCCAACTTTCCGCGTCGGGCAAAGAGACGATCCTTAACAAGTTCGTCACCGTAAAACTGAAAGAACTGGATCACGCGAGTATCGCCCAAGGATCGCGCGAATTGCAGGTTGTGGTAACTCGAAACTTTCCATTTCCAAAAAGCGCCTGGGTCGAAAACAATGTCGAGTTCGGCATTGACCGCGCCCCCGCCAAGCTTGACGGGACCTGGGGGTCCAGCAGTATTGGCGGCGCGGGTGAAATTGTCCTGGGAAGCATGGGTGGCGGCCGGTATTTGGGCGAGCCAATCGCCAGGGCGAACTTCGCGTTGCGCGAGTTTGATCACCGAACTGGAAAAACTGTTTGGGCGAAGCAATGGCAACTGGGCCCGGTTAAGCTTCGAAGGGCGGAGGCCAAGTAGCCCGTTTCCTACTTGCAAGTTGATCACCGGATGCGAAAATAAATCGTTGGTGATTTACCCTCTTCCATACAAATCGTGAGACCTAGGCATGGGGCGAAGCAGACTGATCCTATTAGTTGTTGTTGCGGCGCTGGCCGAGCCATGTGGAGCCGTTGAGCATCCCGCGATTCGATCCGCGATCGATCCGGCCTGCGCGTCGATTTTGGGCAAGGGTGAAGTTCGCGAGGCGTTGGTGGCGGTCCGTGATCTGACCAAGATCGATTGGACATGGCGGGCTCGGGCGGCGATTCAGTCAGCCTTTACAAACGCATTGTTTGAAGGTGGTTGGCAAACGCGTGATGCCGAAGTTTTTCCAGAGCTGGCGTATTTGGCGCACGGAAATCGCCCCATCAGCAGGACCGAAATCGCCAGATGGGCCAAGCTTGGACGTTCCGAACAACTGGTGGTTGTGCAAATGAACCGGCGTCGAGACAAGCTGAACCTGAGGATTTCTTTGTACTCACCAGGCAGCGCGAAAGTGATTCACTCGGCAACGGTGGAACTCACTCCCAAACATGTTGCGTTGGGATCCAATGCGTCGGCCGCGAATCAACAAGTTGCGAGTTTTGTGAAGCGTCACCTTGGCCAGCCGATCGGGGATGGCGAGTGCTCGACCGCAGCCTATCAAGCGCTCTCCAACGCGGGACTAAAACGGTTCGGGACGTATGTCTTCGGACGTCGCCTGGCGGATCATGAGGCGCTGTTGCCCGGAGACATTCTAGAATTTGAGAGTGCTAAATTCGTCGATCCCAAGAGTCAGGCTTCCATCTCGATGGGGCATCACACGGCAATCGTGGAAGAAGTATTGGCTCCCCATGCCGTCCATATCCTGCATCAAAACTATAGCGGCAAGCGCACGATCTCTCGACTGACCTTGAATCTCGATCATTACCAGTCGGGAACAATCATTGGCTACCGTCCGTCAACCGATGGCAAGAATCCGCGCACCTTTCTGCCAATTCGCAAAGAGGCGGTCAAGGTGATGAAGGGCCGTGACGGCCAAATCGATTTGCTGCAGGTGATTGATCCCAAAGTGGATACGAATCGGGGGATTTGGTTTCGGGAAGACAAGGCCATCACCTGCAATCACGAACGACTTGGCAGTTTGCAAGTGCCAGTCGATTTGCCCGATTCGTATGTACTGCGCGCTACCCTGACCCGACTATCGGCTCCCGATGCATTCGTATTCGGCGTGGTCGTCGGAGGCCAGCCCTGCAATGTGGTGATTGACGGTTATGGCGGGGGAACAACGGGAATCTTGCGAGTCAATGGAAAGAAGGCAAACGACAATTCGACGACTTACAAGGGACCCCTTCTGCCGCGCGGCCTGGATGTGAAAATCGAAATCCAAGTTTCGAGCAACTCGATCGCCATGACGGCCAACGATCGGCCCATTTTTTCGTGGAAGGGTAACGTCGCTGAACTATCTCAAGATGAACTTTGGCAAGTCCCACGCCGCGACTGGCTATACCTGGGAACTTACAACGCAAACGTGCGAGTCTCTTCCTTCACGCTCGAACCTCGCTAACGCCGGATCGAGCGCTTAGCTGCCTGGCGGGAATTCGTACAGGCACTCCGACAACACTTTCGGCGAACGTTCTTCTCCCGCGGGACGATCGTAGTGCCAATCGGGGGCGGTGGGAACGAAACCGGGCGAGGCCGGCCAGTCTTGAAACGGTGCATAGCCTAAGGTTCTTTCGAGCAGTGACGAGTCCAACGTCACGTTGCCGGCGCGCGGCGGGATCGGTCCCGCCTCGCGGCGAAGGCAGCCCATCAGCAAGTTTGGATCGTAGCCGCCGACACGGTTGACGATTTGGCCGATTTCGTAAAGGCTCAATTGGCGCGGGCCGCCGGCATGAAAGATTCCCGACAGCTCGTTCGTTAAGACCGTCTCGAACAAGTTGTTCAAACAATCGGTGTACGTCGGGGTCCGCACTTCGTCGTAGTAAAGCGTTGCCGGCTTGTCTTGTTTGAATCGCGATTGAATCCAGTCAATCGCGCCGGCGTGGCCGTTAAAGCTGACTCCCATGGGCAATGAGATGCGCAGAATGCAGGAGTCGGGTCGGCGCGATAGCAGTAACTCCTCGGCGGCGACCATGGTTTTGCCGTAAACCGTCACCGGATCCGTGGGGTGGTCTTCCAGATAGTTGCCGTCACCGGTGCCAGAGTAAACCAAATCGATGGAGGTGTGGATGAGTCGAACATCGGTCCCCTCAATCACGTCTAGCAGGTTTTCCAAACCCGTGACGTTCACTCGCCAGGCACGTTCCGGATCGAGTTCACAGGACTTCAGCTTGCAACTTCCCCCACAGTTGAGTACGGCACTGAAGTCATGCTGATCGAAGTGCCGTTTCAACCGGTCCATATCTTCGATATCTGATTCTAGAATGCCCGGTCCTGATAGGGGCCAATAGTCCGACCGCCGTTCTCCGAAAACACGACCGGGCCACTTATGACGGAAATGATTAAACGCATTGTAGCCGGCAACGCCCGCGATGCCTCGCACAAACAAGGGCAGGATTTCGTCGGCGGGGCGCGAGGTATTGCGAATCATTGGCAGGCCGCGCCCAGTGTCAACTGGCGCGGATCGATTGGGGCGCTATGCGGTAGGACTCTTGAGTTGGCTTGGTTGCCCCGGTGCGAGGCGTTACGGAGACGAGCGTCTCAAAGATTCCTTCCTGAACGACTTCGCCCTTTTGATTTACCAATTGGCGCTTCCATTGGACGTGCCCGCGGCGTTTGCCTTGCGGGCTTTTCTCAATCACTTCGTTGATCACGTGAACCGTGTCACCAAAATAAATGGGGCGCATGAAGTCCCATTTGGCGACCGACTCGAAGGCAACCGTATGAACGCGCGGCGCGTTGCTAGCTAACCCCGCGACAAACGACATTCCCAGCAGGCCGTGCGCGATCGGTTGGCCGAACGGCGAATTACGCGCAAATTCATGATCCATGTGCAAGGGATCATAGTCTCCCGTGAGTCCGGCGAACATGCTCACATCAGCTTGAGTCACCGTGCGCCGCGGGCTCTCCCAACGCTGTCCGACTTCGATCATGTCAAAATAAAGCGGATCATCCATGATTTCTTCACCTGAGATGGAGTCAAATTTTGGCCCGTGCCGCAGCGACTGAAAAGCACGGGCGTAAATGTTGGATCAAGCAGAGGCAGTCACCAAGTAGAAGAAAAGTCGGGGCGGCGAGATTCGAACTCGCGACTTCCTGCTCCCAAAGCAGGCGCGCTAGCCAGGCTGCGCTACGCCCCGCGACGTAAGTGCCTCATCGTAACCTGCTGGCGATGACGAGGCAATCCGACTGGCGTTGGCGGTCACGTTTTGGCGGTCAACCGACATCCGCCCGCACATCCGCGACGTCGTCCAAAATGTATTCGCGCAGCCGCTCGAACTCATCGTGATTGGCAAAGCTAATGACAATCTGTCCCCGTCCCTTCGCGGCCAGCCGAATGTCGACTTTGGTACCAAGGGCTACGCGGAAGTCCCGTTCGAGCGCGGCCACCTGATCGTTTTTGGCCCGCTTCTTCTTCGTCGCCGAAGAGCTCGCGGCGGGCGAGTCCTCGGCGTCTTCGGCATGGATTGTTTCGCTGACTAGCCGCTCGGTAGCGCGAACGCTCAGCCCTTCTGCTTGAATCTTGCGAGCGAAGTCCGTTTGCAAATCTTCGTCACCCAGCGGAAGCAGGGCACGCGCATGGCCGGCCGTCAACTTTCCAGCACCCAGATCTTGCTGAATTCGGTCGGGCAATTCCAGCAACCGCAGCAGGTTGGCGATGGTCGAGCGGTCAATCTTCAGGCGTTTGGCCAAGTCGTCTTGGGCCGCCTGATGTTCGTCCAGATACCGACGGAACGACAAAGCCTTTTCGATGGGGTTGAGGTCCTGGCGTTGAAGATTTTCAACGATCGCGAGTTCCGCCACCAGACGATCATCTGCTTCGCGAACTCGCGCCGGGATCGTTGCCCAGCCCGCCTGAATCGCCGCTCGCAGCCGGCGCTCGCCGGAAATCAATTGATAGCGCTCACCAATCCGGCGCACCAACACGGGCTGCAACATGTCGTGTTCTTTGAGGCTCTCGGCCAGAGAGGCGATCTCTGGTTCGCTGAACTCGCGGCGCGGCTGAAAGGGGTTGTCGTCGATTTCGTCGACGTGGAGGTGAAGCAGTTGTCCCGGGGCGACCTCGGATGGACCAGCGCTGGACGAGTCGGCCGCTTCGTTCAATTCCGGATGAACGCGGAGTACCGGATTGGGCTCGTCGGGCGACTGAGCCTCCTCGGGTTCGTTCAACGACGATCCCAGCAGAGCCGCCAATCCTTGGCCCAGTCGACGCTTTTCTCTAGTCACGTTCGAGTACCTCCATGCATAGTTCGATATAGGCTCGAGTCCCGCGCGAGCGCGGAGCGTAGTCCAGCACCGACTGTCCGTAGCTGGGTGCTTCCGCGACCTGGACGTCCCTGGGAATCACGGTGTGAAATACCAGGTCGCCAAAGAAGTCGCGAACCTCGTTGTCAATTTCCTGCGTCAACTCGAGGAAGGGATCATACATGGTTAGCACGATTCCGCCAAACTCTAATCGTCCCTGTTTTTCTTGCATCACGCGCCGGATCACGTGAATCATTTGGGTCAGCCCTTCCATCGCGAAATACTCACACTGAATCGGCATGAAGACTTCGGTCGCCGCGGCCAGCGCCGTCTTGGTCAGATGGCCGAGCGAAGGCGGACAGTCGATCAATACGAAGTCGTAGCCGCCCATGCCGGCTTCAAGATGTTGCCGGAGGACGGCCGAGTTGCTGTCCCGGCCTTGGGCCAAGTGATCAACATCATGGAAGCTGCGGCTGCCCGGCAGCAGTTCCAGGTTTTCAGATCCTGTCTTCAGCAGGGAATGTCGTAGATGCCGTTTGAGAACGAGCGGGTGACGGTCGGTGGGCTGACAGCCTAGGCCCGTGGTCGCGTTGCATTGCGGATCTAGATCGATCAATAGAGTTCGGCATCCCGACCTGGCCAAGCCCGAGGACAGGTTAATCGCGGTGGTCGTCTTACCGACTCCGCCTTTCTGATTTGCCACGCACAGAATCCTGGCCAACGTGCTTTCCCCGACCAGCGTTGTTAAGAAGCAGGCGGGGGATTCTAATCGCTGGGACCCGTTTCGCTGTAGGTCACTTTCGTTGAACCGATCTTGGCGGACGAGGACTCCGTCGCCCATTCGGCAATGCCGAGCAACGGCGTTTCACGTGAAACATGCAGGCTGCCCAGCTTCTCTGTTTCACGTGAAACACGTCTTCCTGCCACTTCGCACAGATTCGCCAAACGCGTTTCACGTGAAACGCCCTCCGACCTACCCGACTCTTACATTCATTTCAGCGGATTGAACACGAGTCCGCTGAGCAATTTGGGATAGAAGTAGGTACTCTTGGCCGGCATCCGTTCGCCGTGTTGGCTGATGGCGCGGATGTGATCCAGGGTGGCGGGCATCACCAATGCGGCAAGTGGGAACTTGGAACCATCCTCGTCTCCCTCTTGGATACCGCTGACAACCTCGTCAACAAGATGCACATACTTCGGCTTGGGATGGGAAGCAACGCCCAGCAGTGTCTCAACAATCAGGCGATGCAATATGCTGACTCCCAATCCCTGCCAATCGGAACTTTGCTCCCCGGCGACTTCCGCCATCCGCTGTTGGCCGGCTTCCGTGATTCGAGCCAGCACCCAGGTATCGTCCTTCGCGGTGTAGAGTCCGATCTGTCCCTGATCGTCGGCGACTTCAATATCCGTCCATACGGACTCCGCCAGTTGGGGACCCGTGCCGACAACCTCGGTCCGGAACGCAGCGCCGAGTTTTTCCATGAGTTGTTGCGAGGACAATCCGGGAAGCCCACGGAACAGACGGTGCGTCGGCAGGACGATCATGCCAGGGTCATTCATGCTGACGCACATCATCAGCACCGAATGGGCCGGGCTGTCCGATCGCAGTTCTCCTTGGTCGGCCAGCGATTGCCGATAGTTGCAGGCCGTCTCGTAGCGGTGATGCCCATCGGCTATGAACAATGCCTTGGGACCCATGATCGAGGACAGTTCGGCTGCCGTATTCAGGTCGGTGATGGGCCAGACCCGGTGGACGACTCCCAGGTGATCAGTCGCCTCCACGGGTGTGACTCCCGCTGCGGCGGCTTCCAGCAGTTCCTGCGCCTGGTTGTCGTCGTCCGGATAGAGCCCGAAGATCTGGCTCATGTTGGCCTGGCAAGCCTTGATCAGTTTCAGGCGATCTTCCTTGGCCGCGGAGTGAGTCTCTTCATGCGGAAAGATATTGCCTTCGCCAAACGGCTCGATCGTGACTGCGGCCATGTATCCACGGCGGACAAACTGCTGGCCATCATGGGTGAAGATCTGGTGGTAGACGTAGATCGCCGGTTGGGTTTCCTTTTGCAGGACCCCCTCGGATTGCCACGATTTGAAGAAGTGGGCCGCTCGGGTGTAGCGATTGCTCTGCTCGTCGTCGCCCGGCTCGTCACGGTTCAAGATCAGGCGAATGACATTGGCCGGGTGCCGCTTATAGAGTTCGTCCTGTTGGTCGGGGCCGATGACATCGTAAGGCGGTGCCACCACGTTGCTCAACTCGCCAACGTGTCCCAGGTCGTAGCGAATACCTCGGAATGCGTGAACGCCGGCCATGGGATTTCCTTTTGAAGGCGGATGAATGGAGTTGCGCCCGAATCTACGAAGATGATATTAAAAAACCTCCGGGGCGAAACCCGGAGGCGATGATATTGGGCGGGAGCCGATGATATTCGGCGGCACGTTCCAGCTATTAATACCGGTAATAATCGGGCTTAAACGGACCTTCGACCGGCACATCAATATAGGCGGCCTGTTCCGGCGTGAGCCGTGTCAGCTTGACGCCCAACTGGCCCAAATGCAGGCGAGCGACCTCTTCGTCCAACTCCTTGGGCAGCACATGGACGGCAACATCGTATTTTTCAGGTTCCTGCCACAAGGCAAGTTGCGCCAGGACCTGATTGGTGAACGAGTTGGACATCACGAATGACGGATGGCCGGTCGCACAGCCAAGATTCACCAATCGGCCTTCCGCGAGAACCAGCAGTGAGCGGCCATTGGGGAAGGTGTATTTGTCGACAGGTCCGCCCGTGTCTTGATCCGTCTTGACGCGATCACAGCTCACATCGGCTTGGCCGTTGAGCCAGGCCATGTCAATTTCCAAGTCGAAGTGGCCAATGTTGCAAACAATCGCGTCGTCCTTCATGACCTGCATATGCTCGCCACGAATGATATCGCGGTTGCCGGTCGTGGTGACAAAGATGTTACCTTGCGAGGCGGCCTCTTCCATCGTCGTTACCTGAAAACCTTCCATGGCGGCTTGCAAGGCGTTGATCGGGTCGATTTCCGTGACGATTACCCGCGCGCCGTAGCTACGCATGGAATGAGCACAACCCTTGCCGACATCGCCGTAGCCCGCCACCACGACGACCTTCCCGGCCACCATGATGTCGGTCGCCCGCTTGATGCCGTCGGCCAGCGATTCGCGGCAGCCATAGAGATTGTCGAACTTGCTTTTGGTGACCGAGTCGTTGACATTGATCGCCGGCACCTTGAGGTCGCCGCGCTGCTGCATTTTCCGCAGTTCCTTGACGCCGGTGGTGGTTTCTTCCGAAATGCCCTTGATTCCGCCCAGGTATTCCGGGAACCGGTTGTGAACGATCGCGGTCAGGTCGCCGCCGTCGTCCAGGATCAGATTCAACGGCTGTCCGTCGGAGAAGGCGGTGAGTGTTTGGTCGATGCACCATTCATATTCTTCTTCGGTTTCGCCCTTCCAGGCGTAGACCGGAACGCCGGTCACGGCGATCGCGGCGGCCGCTTGATCTTGGGTGGAAAAAATATTGCAACTGCTCCAGGCCACCTCGGCACCTAATTCCGTCAATGTCTCGATCAGCACCGCGGTCTGGATCGTCATGTGCAGACAGCCAGCGATGCGAGCGCCGGCCAGCGGTTTTTCGGTCCCGTATTTCCTTCTCAGGGCCATCAATCCCGGCATTTCGTTTTCGGCCAGAATAATCTCTTTGCGACCCAACTCGGCGAGGTCAATATTCTTGACTTTGTAGTTCATTTCGACGGTATCAGTTTGCGACACGGTAGGCTCCCCAGTAGGGTTATCAAATTGCGACTGGCGTACAACGGCGAAGCGCCAGCCCTCGGATATCTTAGGAACGGGACCGAATATGATAAGATGGCCCCCGCGATCAGTACAAGGCGAACTGAGCGCTACCGGCCGTTTTTCTGGCGGTCGAGTGCCTGTTTCGCGTTGGCCACAAAGTCACGGACCAGCTCTGGGTCCTTCAATCCGGGCCGCGACTCGACGCCGCTCGCCGTGTCCACACCCCATGGATTCACGAGATCGATGGCCTGCCCCACATTGTCCCGCTTCAGTCCCCCCGCCAGAATCAGCGGTACACCGCCGAGTTGCATTTCCTCGTTGGCCATCCTTTCCCAGTCCAGTTGCTGGCCCGTGCCCCCGAACTGCCCGCGAGCGTGAGCGTCCACCAGCACGGCCGCCGGCTCGCAATCGAGGCTTCTGAGTTCGTCTAGTTGCCGTTGTACATCAACCGTGCTGTTGGCTCGAATGGCCCGAATGATTCGTGACGCTCCCAACTGGCCGATCAGTGCGGCCGGCTCATTCCCGTGAAGTTGGATGAAATTGAGCCCCAACTCGTCCACCAGATTCCGAATATTTTCCGCGGATTGGTCCACGACCACCCCTACCGTGGTGACCGACGCGGGTGTGATCGCCACGATTTCCTTGGCCACTGCCATCGACACGAATCGCGGACTGGCTCGGTAGAAGTTCAGCCCGATTGCGTCCGCTCCGGATTCCGCCGCCACGCGCGCATCGTCGACGGAGGTAATTCCACAAATCTTGATCCGAAACATGGGCGGCGAACTTGGAGGGAACCTGAGGCAATCAATAAACCAGTCTAAAGCAAAGATAACGGTAATGTCGATTGTGACAACAGACTTTTTCGCGATGGCGATCTATAAGACGGCTCGACAGGCGGCGGATCTTTCCCCAAAAGACTTCCATGACAAACCAAGGTGTACGTCGAAATCCGAGTTCTCCGACCAAGCGTCGAACTCCAAGCCGGCTGTATGTCTTCTTGCTGGGCGGCCTGTCGTTCTTTCTGTTCGGAATGCTCGTGTGGCCAGATCCGATCGAGGGCTACCTTGCCGAGGCACGGCTGCGCCTCGATTCTTACTCGTCCGCCCGGCCGCTTCCCACGGATGAGGGCCTTCATGAGTTGTTACTCGCGCGATTGGCCGACGACTCTGACCTGCATGACGCGTTCAGGCTGCACTGGTCTGCCGCCGAAGAGCTCGCGGAACCACAAATTCGAATCGTCTCGCGGACGGGACCGGCGTCCGATCCTTGGGAGATAAAACTGCGCTGCCAAGGGGTTACCTCGGATGCGGCACTAGATTTGACGGCCAGATCCTCACTAGCGCTCGCTCAATTGCTTGTTCAGTTGCAACAGGAGGCTCCATCGACGTCCGCCATCGTTGAGAGACCTTCGCACGAGACTCGCAAAATTGGTGTCGCCGCCGAGGAGGCGCATCAGCGGTTTGACATGTTCCTGACGAACCACTTTGCGTCATTGCAGCAACAAATCGAGAGCAACGCCACAACAACCACTGAAGCGCCTGATACGGGCACCGCCAGAAATCAACGGCATGAGAACCCCGAATGGATTGCCTTGTCGGACGACCTGCAACGCGAAACCGCCCGCTATAGAAAGCTGTTGGAAGTTCGCACGGAACGGCACCCCGATGCGCGACGACTCATGTTCTCGATTGAATCCATGCAGAGTCGTTTGGCCAGCACGCCCAGATTTTCAGACCGTGTGCAAACGCCAACGCAAACGGAGAAGCCCGCCGAAAGCGTCAGGATGGCCAGCTTCCCCACGGAAGAACTAACGCCGCGCATCGAACAATTCCGAAACTTGCATCGCGATCATGAACAACTCCGCACGCAATACCTGGCCGCGATTCAACATCAGCCAGCCTCGGCACCACTGGCCACCGTGAACAATCATGTTTCACTGGCAAAAATCACCGAACGGCCGAGGATCGTGGGACGCAATGGCGGCACCCCCACGATCATGCGTCTCATGGGCTTGCTTTTGGGTTCGCTTCTGTTTGGCGGAACCCTTGCCTGGTTCGCCCACGGGCGCGAAAGCAAAACGGCAATCGCGACGGCCGAGCAAATACAGGAGCGATTGGAATTGCCGGTTGTTGGTTCGCTCTCCGAACCTCGCAAGCAAAACGGCACGGGACGGGGGTCCATCGGGCCGGCGTTCAGCCGCTGGTCGACGCTGGGGTGCGAACTCTTTTTAGCACTCTTCCTGTTTGGGTTTATGCTAACCGCTTACTGGGAAAGCGAATTTACAAGAGACTTCGTGACGAACCCCTTTGGGGCGATTTCCGAACGAGTGTCGAGTGTGCGGAAATTTTAAATTTCAACTTACCGATTCTATTTGTCAGGAAAACGAAGAGCGGCTCCAACTCGCCAAATATCGGCGTGAGTTGAACTGGGGCGATCGTTATCGCGACGCGGTGGAGGCAGCCGCGACGTTCCTGTTTGGACCAACAACAGCAGTTTTTACGGAAGGCGCTACTCGATGTACGAAACGCACTTTCAACTTCACGGACGTCCGTTCGTCGTGACACCGGCGGTCAATCACTATTGTCCGACGCCGGTCATGGAACACGCCTTCGAGACGCTCACGCGAACCGTCGAGCGAGCCAATGGTTTGGGGATTTTGGTCGGGCCGCCCGGCACGGGCAAGACATTGCTTTGCCAGTTGCTTGCCGAAAGATTTCGAGTGACGTTTGACGTTGCGTTGTTATCCACGGGGCGAGTCGACTCGCGAAGGGCGCTGCTGCAGAGCATTCTGTACGAGATCAAACTGCCCTATCGCGACATGGAGGAGGGTGAACTACGGCTGGCACTCACGGATCATTTGCAGCCGGACCAGACATGCCCCAACGGAATGCTGCTGATTGTGGACGAGGCTCATTCGTTGTCGCCCGAGTTGTTCGAGGAGATCTACTCCATCAGCAACATCGTGCGAAACGGGCAACCGCGTGTGCGGCTTGTGTTGGCGGGCACGGGAGCGTTGGAAGAGCGGCTTACTGATCCGCGTCTCGAGTCGCTCACGCAACGGATCGCAGCCCGCTGCTATCTCGAACCTTTGACACGGTCCGAAACCGCCGAGTATGTGCAAACTCAAGTACAAAAAGCGGGAGGACAGGCGTTGTTCGACGAATCCGCCCTGGACGCCGCCTATCGGCTTACGGAAGGAATTCCAAGGCTGATCAATCAAGTTTGCGACCATGCTCTGGTGTTGGCTGCGGTGCAGGAACAGGTCCGGATCACGGTCGAAGGCATTGAAGAGGCTTGGTCCGATATCCAACAACTGCCATCAAACTGGGTGGGGCAGAGCGAGCCGTCGCCCTATGATTCGGCCGACGGAAGCGAGAGCGTCGTGATTGAATTTGGGCAACTCGACCACGAACAGGAAGGCGATCCCGATTTTGTGGAAAGCCGCGCCGAATTCGACATCGACGACGGGCTGGCGCGGGAAGAGGATTTCGCGGAGGTCGGCGCATTCGGCGATGAAGGGACACAATTTGAGGAACAGATCGTTGCCGATCCCACCATTCAACTCCAACAAATTGTCGATCAAGTGGCCGAGGCCAGCCATGAACTTGCTGCCACGCACGACGTTGGGCTGAAAGTAATGGAGGGTTCAGAGGGCGACGTTGCGAAAAACGAACCGTCCGCCGATCAGCTAGGGTTTTCTTTGGCGGCTGTTGATGACCAGGGCGTTGCCGAGCTTCCCGAAGAAGAAGTCGTCATCGACCGATACGCCGAGTTGGATGCGAACCAATTTCGCGCCTTTCCTCAGGTAGGTACGAACGAAAGCCGTGAAATTGCCAAAGCGCTCATCTTGATTCAGTCGGCCCACTTGCAGTCAACGGTTGCCCTGACCGAGGCGGTCGAAGTTTCTGCTGATCCCGGTGCGGTTGGTGGCGATGTGGTGGAAGACGATGTCGTGGAAGGCGATGTCGTGGAAATAGCATCCAGCGGCGAGCCGGCCGTGGCTGCCGACTTCGACACGCTGGAATCAGGTCCCACGGAAAACGAGCTGTTTCATCCCGCCGACGACCCGGTTCTCCCCGAATATTCGTCACTGGGCGAAGAGCCCGAGGAACTGGTTCAAGTCGCCGAGCGAGATGACGACCAGGATATCATCATCGTCGAAGAGGATTGCGGGGAGATGGTACGCAAGACCGTCACCGCCGCGCCCCGCCGGCAAGAGTATCGTCAGCTCTTCGCGAAACTCAGGCGGGGTTAGTTTTCGGGGTGGTGCTTCCGCCGAATTCAGCTATCGATCAGACTGCCAATCGAGTCTTGGAAACGTGATGCCCCATGAGCCGATTTCTCAACGCCCTCAAACGACTAAGCGAAAAAAAAGAGCCGTCCGCTGATGAGCAAACGGTCGAGGACGCTTCGAGTGAGGCTCACGCAAGCCAACAGCCGGTCGAGGATCACGTCGGTTCGCAAGCGCTAAGTCAACTTGAACAGGCGTTGGATGAACATCTGGCCGCTGCGGAAAAAGAAGTCCAACACCAGCCCACCGACGATCTCCAGGACGGCCCCGCCGCACTGGACGCGGTCCAACAATCAACAGCGGAGCCTGACGAATCCGCGGAACCGATTGACCCCTCGCCAAACGCGGGCGGCACGATCCTGTTGAGCGAGCTGCAGCGGGAAATGGGGCAAGAGGACCACGGCCTCTCGCAGTCCGAGTTTGATAGCCAGATCCACCAGAACATCGCGGATGCTAGCACCCGCGACGCTAGCAGTACCTTGAGCGGCGTTGATTTGTCTTCATTGTTGGGCGACATGGACCAGGCGTCCGAGGTGGTCCTGGAATTTCAAGCTGGTGAATCGATCGACAGAGAGGCTGACGACGACGATGCGGCGGAATTTGGCCGGCAAACCACCTTCCAGGCTCAGATTGAGCCGGCACCCCTAGATGCGGCGCCCGCTGAACTGGTCGATGCAACGGATGAACAGGCTCCCCCATCTCCAGAAACCGATGCCACGGACTCACCCTCCCTGCAGACTAGCGAAACGCTGAATCTATCGGACGAACGGGCATGGCAGTTGCCAGAAACCAATCCGTGGGCCGAGGCACCAAGCGGCGAACCGGAACCACAACTCGAAAACCCCGCACCCGTCGTAGACGAAACTGACCAAAAGACGCTGGTCGACGCACCCAAAGAGGATGAGGTCTCGCTCAACGAGGATGTCGAGCCGCCCAGCGAGGATGTCGAGTTGAATCGGGTGACGATGGTGACTCCCGCGCGGCAAGCGGCCGAATCCGACGGGGATGACGAACTGTCGGCCGCGGCGGTCGATTCGTACGAAAACGAAGAGGTTCCGGTCGAGCCAGCGAATGATTTGCAGCGTGACCCAATCGTGGAAGTAGAGCCTTCAGAAGATGCCGAGCAGAACACTCCTGAGACTAATGAAGAGAGAAATGATGATGAGCGCGCCGACAGCGTGCCGCGCTCGGCGGTTGATTTGATCCGCGGATTTTCTTTCGCGGAGAATTCCGTCGACGACGTCGAACCAAAAGAAGAAACTGAAGGTGCGTCCGACTTCGACGATGCGCCACATCCAATTGAAAGCATCGATCCTGATTCAGCAGGTGAGATTGAGGCTGAAGAAGACAGCCACACGGCCGTCACTGCTTCTGGAATGTCTGACGACATCGTTACAAATGAATTCGCCTCGGACGTCAGCGATTCTGAAGCTGACGATGCTGAAGTTCAGGGCAATGACGCTCAGGGATTCAGCGCTGATGATCACTTCGCTGAAGCGGAGATTAGCGAAGTCGACTCGTTGACATCGGACGCTCCCGACCTGCAAACCGCTAAGTTTGACCTCTTCGAAAAGGAGGTCCGCTCGGAATTCGTTGATGAAGAACCGACATCGCTCAGGTCACCAACACCCACGATTGCCTATGTTGAAGAAGTGCCACTGGACGAGCCCGTGCTGGAACGGCCGTTGTTCGCTAAGACAGCAGGCGGCGAATTCGAAACGGCACTCAAATCCGATCTGTCGGATGCCCAGCGGATGGCCCGATATCGGGAGGTATCGCAGGACATTGGCTCGAAGGTTCCCCACGAAATACCAGCTTCGGTGATGCTCGTGAATCTTACGGATGACAGGGAAAATGTCGATCACGTGGTTTATCTGGCAGCCTGTTTGGCCGACGACGAGCAGGGCGAGATTCTAATCATTGACGCCGACTTTTCATCGCAAGCAACGTCGCGGAAGTTCGAGTTGGCTGATTCGGCGGGACTGTCTGAGATTCTCGACCAAAAGACTGATTGGCGGCAGGCCGTCCGGCGTAGCTCGATCGATCGGCTTTCGGTCCTACCCGCCGGTCGTCAAGCAGTCGGCAATCTATCGGCCGCGGCCGCCGGCTTTTCCGTGCTGATCCACGATCTTCGGCAGACGTTCCGATTCATCCTGGTCGATGCAGGGTCAACTCGCGGACCGGTCGCGGGTACCCTAACGCGGTATTGTGATATGACCTATGCTTTACTTGATCCAGAACAGTCCGATCTGGATGTTGCGGCCCAGGCTGTTAGCCGGCTGCGAACGTTAGGGGGCCGGTTAGTCGGCGCGATCCTAATTTAGCGATTCGGCACATCGTAGAGCAGTCGTATACCAATCCTCGATTCCGCGTGTTTCACGCGTCCAATTAACATGGCTACTTTTCTCGTCACGGGCGGCGCGGGTTTTATCGGTTCTCATATTGTCGACGCACTGGTCGCGCGAGGCGACACGGTGCGGGTGTTGGACAACCTCAGCACCGGAAATCGAGATAATCTGGCGGAAGTCGCCGGCCAGGTCGAATTCATCGAAGGCGATGTGAGCGATCAAGCGGCTGTCGCAGGCGCGATTCAAAACGTCGATTATGTCTTTCATCAGGCCGCGCTGGCTTCGGTGCCGCGCAGTGTCGAAGCGCCTTTGGACAGTCACCATGCATGCGTCACCGGCACGGTGAACCTACTGGATCAGGCGAGGCAAGCAGGGGTGCGACGGGTCGTCTATGCGGCGTCAAGCAGCGCTTATGGAGACCAGCCCACGTCATCGAAAAGAGAAAGCGATTTGCCGTCGCCACTGTCGCCCTACGCGGCCGCCAAATTGGCTTCGGAAAACTATTGCCACGCATTCTATCACACCTATGGCCTGGAAACGGTTTGCATTCGTTACTTCAATGTGTTCGGGCCCCGGCAGGATCCTGATAGTCCCTATTCGGCGGTCATTCCGCTTTTTATCACTCGCCTTCTCGCGGGAGAATCGCCCCTTGTTTACGGCGACGGACTTCAATCGCGTGACTTCACCTATGTGGCCAATGTCGTGCAGGGCAACCTGCTTGCGGTCACGGCCGAACAGGCCGCGGGGAAGACGATCAATGTGGCCAACGGACGGTCGACGGATTTGCTCAGCTTGATTCGCCTGTTGAATCAGTTTTTAGAGGTCGACGTCCAGCCAGCTCACGAACCGCCCCGCGCGGGCGATGTGCGGGAAAGCCTGGCGGACATTTCGCTCGCTCGAAAAGTCCTGGGCTACGAACCACGGGTCGGTTTCGAGGAAGGTCTGCGGCGCTCGATCGACTACTATCAAGCACTCGTTCAAAATACTTGATCACCGGCTCCTCTAGCTCCCCCTTGATTGGCAAGGGGGAGAACCAGAGGCTGGCTAGTTGGCTAAGGCAGTGGAACCGTTTGCAGGTCTTGTTGGCCGCCCTCGTGTTCGACCAAAACGATGGCGTGGCCGTCGTTCAATCGATCGAGTTGAACAACGTTCTTCAGGTCGGAAATGGTGTCGTAAGTTTGACCGGCCGTTTCGCCCGTTTTCTCGGTGATGCCTTCCTTGCGGCCGACGTTTTTCGTGCTGATCTTCATCACACCCCGCGCACTGTTAGCCAGCAGCAAAAACGTCTCGCCCTTCTTTTTGTAAACAATCATGTCCAAGGGGCGGTTGTGATTGCCCAACTCGGCAATGGTGGTGCCGCGCACTTTGTCTTCTTTTCCCAGGCTGGAAAGCGGGAAGCGGACCAGTGGAGTACAGACGTAACTGGCCAGCAGGCTCGGCTCGCCGTCGATATTGAAAGGAACAAACGTTCGAATGGCCGAGTAGTCTTCGTAGCGCCCGTGCGCGCCGTGATAAATCTCGACACTCGTTCCCGGGTCAGCGGTCAAGAAGGGAAACGGAATGGCCCGCACGCTCGACGGGGCCGATGCCTGGGTCAGGCCCGACACCAAAACTTTGCCTTGCGAATAAGCCAGATCAGTAATCGAATCGTTCCGCGCGTTGCGGCTGCGTCGTCCTCGCTTTACGAGTTTGTCTTCAGGAGCATTGGGCAATTCCACCTTTGCAAAGCGAGCTTTCTTCAAGGAGACCTGCTGCAGCTTGCCGTTGGCCCGCACCCTCACCAAAGCAGGCTCGCCACCTTCGCTGAATACCGACAGGTACACGTTGCCGCTTGACGGATTGACGGCCATATCCTGAATCTTGCTGGACTGTCCGCTGGACTTCAGCAGTTCGCCGACCTTTTCATTCAAAGCTTCGACGTTCAATTCAACCTTTTCGGAATCGCCCATTTGGTCGGCCGTATCGATGGCGAAAATCGCGGCCGCCTTGGTATCGGCGACAAACAAGATTCCATCGGGCCCAAATGCCAGCGGTCCCGCCGACTTCAATTCCGCCTTGCCCTCCTTCAATCCCCAATCCGCTGCGTTGGCTACCGTGCAGGTTGTTGCCAATAAAGCCACTACCAGCGCCGAGGTGAATTGTTTGCGACCCATTAAGATGCTCCTTGTGAAATTTTCCGCCGGACCCGAAACGCCTCACTATTATCAACGATTCGAAAGCACAATCAACTAGCGAGGCAGAACGATGCGAACTGCCGAACCCGTATTGTGGCGGGGGCCCAGTCCCGGAGGGGCGGAACTCCTAATCATGGGCCATGTCGGCCGAGACAATCGTTGGCACGGTGACGGTGTCGCCCGGGCCGTAGTCATAGAACAGGAATCGAGTGATGCCGTCCACGTCTTTGTCCTCGAACTGGCCGCCGAGGGCCTGTTTTGTTAGCCCCTTGTGCGCTTCGCTGTTGATGTAGGCTCGGGATTTCTGGACACCGTTTAGCTTGTAAGTGACGGAATGATCCTCGTTACTCAAGGTTTTGCCCCGGTAGTACAAGCCGCCGAATTTCAGATTGACCGCGGACGTGAGGCCCTCCTCATGTAGCTCTTTCACGGGTCCCTCACCGATTCGCGGGTCCCATTCGAACGTTAGTTCTATCGCGCCCTTCAACTTCTTCGACCCGATAATGCGGTGCGTCGCGTCATTGCCTTGGGGATTGGTGATCCGTGCATACCGGCCCACCAGCTTCTCCGGTTCCGACGGCACCGGCGACACGACGATTTTCTTCTTCTCGAAATCCGCGGAGTCGATGGTGCCGCTCCAGGCTCTGGATGGGGCCGTGTAGCGATTGCCCGCTTTGCTGATCTCGGTTCCGCCTGCCAGGAAGACGCGTTTCACTTGACCCGCTTCTTCCGACCAGACTCCAAAGGAACCCTGCATCTTGATTCCGTTACTGGTGACGACCGGCACGTCGGGGTTCTGGCAGTGGATGATGGTGTCTACTCGGTCGCCGCTTACGACTTGGAAGGCGACCGGCTGCTGCGACGCGGTGTCCTCGGTCGTCACCACCAGCGGTCGCACTTCCGTAATCAGAGCCTGGCCTTCGTAGGCTTCCAGTACTTCGACGAACTGTGTGGCGAGGGGAGCGTTGCCGCTAGTATGTTGCGTTACCCATTGCAACTCGTAGGGTTTCCCGCCCCCGGGCGGCTTGCCTTTGCTGAGTGCCACTTCACCGCCCGTACCGATGGAGTGCAGACGCAGATGTACGTCCGGGTATTTCTCCAAGTTCCAGCGCACGTTCCATGGGCCTTTCGACTCGGCGCGGTTTACGTCGTAGAGAAAAGGAAACGTCATCAGATGCGGATTCTTCTTGCTCCATTCGGAATCCCATTTCAGCCCGTAAGGCACGTCCGGGCTGGCCAGAGTTCCGCCGGTCTGCGCGATGAGTTTTAGCCCGCGCGATTCGGCAGTACCGCGTGGGCCATGGAAGCTCAAGTAGTGGTCGGTACCTCCGCCCAAGCGAAAGATGCTCACCGTGTACGAATGCTTCGGTCCCAGGTCAATCAGCCCGATGGTGCGTTCCATCAACAGGTTATTCGTCAGCGTCGTGAGCCGCGGTGGGTCCTCGGTTTTGAAGTGACGTCGACCCGCCGTCGCCATCTTTGCCCAGCCGCCGTCGGCGAACAGACGAAGGCTGCCGCCGGCGTTTCCTTGTTGGCCCCAAGCGTCGGTCGGCTCGCCCTCCGCGCCCACGATTCGGCCGCAATAGTGAATCGCCCAGTTCATGTCCCACTCGGTGCGGTAGTCTGGCCCGCGGTTGTATCCTTGTTCGGGAAGCAGTGTTCGTTGCAACGCCGCGTAACCGATGGTCAGCCCATCGTGGTGGCCGTGGCCGTACATCTTCCCGTAACGCATCCACAGATCCCGCTGATCGTCGCCCTTGCCGCTTCTCAGAATGACGTGACCGAAGCCATCCAGCACTTGGCTTGGCAGCTCCAGGTAAGGACCTTCGCGCTTGACGATTTCCGTCACTCGGTCGCGCAAGGCCTTGTCCGTCAGTTCCTTCACCGGCGACTGGGCTTTGGCGTCCCACAGTGCCTTGGCGTAATTCACGTCTCCCCATTTCTCGAAGGCACGGGCGAATCCTGCCTTGCTCATGGACGCTCCCGGATTCAGAGAAACTGGATCGGTTGTCGCGAGATCACCATCATCTCCCACGTTGGCGTAGCTGCGACTGATCAGCGTGAGATTAATATTGTGATCGTACAGATCCTTGAACCTGGGGTGATCGGTCAGCAGCGGGAAGCTTGCATCGGCGTATTGATCCGGACGAAGTTCCGCAAGTTGCGACAGCAAATCCGCGATCCTTGTCGTGGTCCCGTAGTGAGCGTTGTTGTAAGCCGGCGACTCGTACGCCGAGCCGTCCTTGAAAAAGTAATTCGGCAGATAGTACCGCATGCCGTCTTTTGGATTGTTGAACACCCAGTTCGCCAAATCGATGGAGCGGGGCGAGTTCAGGAAACGGGCCACGTGCAATGCCATCGTATGTTCCGAGGGTCCGTTGCCACTGATACTGTGATCCAGAAGACCCTGAGCCACGGTGCGGAAATAGCCGGTCTCGATGAAACGGCGCACGTCACGCATGCTTTTTATTTCGGGGTGGTGATTGGCTTGTAGAAACTTCAGCAGAACGGGATCGTCCTCTTGCAGGTAGTCCCAGATCCGCTCATAGGCCTCGGCGTACAGCCGGTGGGGGCCGATCGTCCAGACGGCATCGAGGTAGAATCCGGGTGAAAACCATGCTTTGTTACTCGGCTGTGGAGTGCCTTGAGGAGCGATGCGTCCACCCCACAGCGCGTCTCGAACGTATCGGTTGCGCTGGTTGATGTTGAGCGTCAAATTCAAGTACTGCTCGGCGACGCGGAACAGCAGGACAGCAGTCGCGCGGGCCAGACGTTTGTCGCCGCTGGCCAGATAAAGTCGCGAGAACAACTCGGTCCGTCGCTCGCCACCGCGATAGTTCTGCAGGATGTAGTAACCGACGAATGAATACGGCCGCCCCTGATCGTCGAAGTAGCCCCACCCGTCGTCCGGGAACTCGCCACTCGTCATATCACCCGCCGCGAAGTCGTTGCTGGGGAACCAGCGTTCGCATTCGGGGCACTGCACCTTCAGCGGACGATTTTCCTGGTCCAGCAGCCACGGGTAGAAAGCCGAACGCCCCTCGAAAATCTTGATTCCACAAATCGGACAGCCTTTCGAGGGCGGCTTGCCGCGTGGCTGATAAACCGGATTGTTGACATAGGCCGCTCGTGGAATTGCCGTGCTGGGTAGGGAGTGGAATAACTTGTGAAGATCCGTGGCCCGGGGCAATGCTTGTTCGGCGTGCGGCCTCAAATTCCGGCTGAAGCTCTCGCGCTGACGTTCAAGTTCCGCGGGCGTCAAATAGCTCAAGCCGCGTTTTGAATCGTCCTGGCCCTCGATGGGAAACAGACGGGGCAGTTTGAGCGCGCCGGTCCAGGCTGATCCGGAAGTGATCTGGCGCTCAAATCGCTCGTTCAAGACCTCTCCCCACGACAGCACGCGCAGCGGCACGGCCAGTTCGTTTTTCGCGGACTTGAAAACCAACTCACCGCTCTTGAAAGGCGCATCGGCGCGAAAGTAGAAACGCTGAGTCGTATCGCCCGGCTTCAGCGGCCAGCGATCAAGTAGCGTAAGTTGGTGCGGAACGGCCACTTCTAGTTTCCCGCAATCGGCGGGAGTCTCGACCATGATGCGCGTCCATTGTCCGACGATCCAAAATGTTGGTTTCTGAATAACCTTCAGTTCATCCGCGCCCCGGGCTAGCTCCCCGACAAGCGACATCGATATCGCAAACACAAGAGCCGCAAGGCAGCAGCAGCCACGAAGCGGATTTTGTTTTTCTCGATTCATCTCTGTTCTCCGGATATCAGGCCCCGTTGGCGTAGCAACGTTGGAGTTCCTGCAAACGCGTCCCGCAAAGCGGGGCACGTCGACGAGTGTAACATACAAGCGATTGCCGGATTGTTGCCGTTTGTTTATTCATGGTACTGCCCTAAAAAATGTCTCGCAAAGGAGTTACCGCAACGCCGTGCCCATCCTGCCGTGGCGAATCGAATCCAAAAACGTTTGCAATTCGGCAGGCGTTTCAACTGGGTAGGCGCATACGTCTCGCGCCTCCGTGAGCGGCGTTTTCCAATAGGTGCCATCTCATCGAGATGGCGATCACATGCCCTCTCCCTCCATTTTACAAGATCCATTGCAACCCGTACAGCATTAAGATTGAGGGACAGCAGTTCCGCAATCGTCTCGTAGCAACGGGCTTGCCGTAGCCTACGAAGAAGTGGCTCGCGATCGCGGTTGCAAATTCTTTGACGCGGGACAGGTTACCACGTCAAGCGCGGTAGAAGGCGTGCATCTGGACGCGGACCAGCACTCCATTCTTGGGAGGGCGGCTAGCGGACGTCGTCGCGGTATTGCTCGGCACGACGTTGGATTCTAGTGACGTAGCCGTTAACGGTTAGAGGTCACTTTCAGCGAAAGTGACCTATTGGCGTCGATCGGGTCTCGTTGGCAGAAACGATCAAGTGACCCGCGGTACCCGCGCCACCCATAATCCCTCGCGCTAGTCAGTACGGAACAGGCACGAAGAGGAGGGAATAACGAACACGGGATGTTGAAGGACGAAGGCATTGCTGGCGAGCCTCCAGCGTTAGCTGGGGGGTAATTCTGACCAACGCGGCACTTGCCTATTCAAATTGGCGGCAGCCAATCGCCGCATCGTTACCCCTCGACTAACGTCAAGGGCTCGCCGGAAACGCCACTCAGTCATCTGGCCCCACGAACTTCTCTTGAAGATCGCTTCAAAGGCATATGGGTTGCCCGGAGTTGCCCTGGCAATCAAAATATGGGTGGCCCTTTTCGGCCATTGATCGCAGGCTATGTGCCCTGATAGATGCGATCTATGGTCGCGGTAGGAACGGCTCTCTCGAGCCGCCCCCCGCGCAGATCCGTACGTGAAGAACTACCTCATACGGCTCCTCCCTCGGGTACCACGGTCA
>JAJDEH010000080.1 GCA_029259935.1 Planctomycetota bacterium | reverse complement strand
CCTACTCAGCAACACCTGGGACGCGACCTTCGCCGCCCATCTGAAAGATTCCTACCCCGCGAACCTACGACCTTACGCCCCGCACGGCCAAACTACAGAAAAAATTGCAGCATAAACACGTCCACGGTGAGATTTCACTCCTGAAGATCTTTAAGTGTTGATATAAGATCAATGCTCTTGTCTGTTATCTCAGCGCCCGGCAAAGCCAACTCTTTCAACCTAGCGAGCCTTACAAGATGCAAAACACCTTCGTCAGTCAAGCTCGTGCCATATAGATAGAGATACTCAAGATTCGTTAGTCTAGACAAGTGTTCAGCTCCCTCGGACGTAATGCCTTGTGCTCCGCCGCGCACCGACAAGGAATTAAGATTTCTCATTCCGGCAATGTGGGCGATGCCGTCATCTGTGATGCCGTGGGGAAGCGACAGCATTTGCACTTTGGTCAGAAGTCTAAAGTTCTCAAGATCTGCATCAACGAGTTTTGCGCTGCTGAGCATCGTCAAAGATTTCGCTCTGGCAAACAGATTCTCATCTCCGAAAAACTGTGCTACAAACCTCGGCCCTGGTGGAGTGCGATTTCGCGATCCGCCCCCACGTCTGTGCAAGTGCTCGTAAGAAATAATAACATTCTTAGTGCGAAGGCGTTCATGAACTTCACGCCGCAATTGCGCACGTCTAACACTCCACATTGGTAACGCCAAGCCAATGCTGACAAGGAAAACGACTCCAAAAACGAACTTCAGATTAAAGGAAGCCCACGCCCGTAGTCTTTGTTTCACTGGCATCACATGGTGGCGTCGAAAATTTGATGAAAACTCAACATTCTTTCACGCATTTACAATTTTCCGGCAAATAAGAGCTATTCAACTTAAAGCACTTCTCCCTGCATGAATTGATGATCCTTTGAGTCGGGTCTTCGCCCTCCTCAGGATGGGCAAGCCCGCAAAGATGGATGAACTCGTGAAGGACTGTTTCTGGAATAGGTTCATTGCGTCTGTCCAACGGATAACAAAAGACGATTTGCCGCGTCCGCACTAAATCTTTGTCACGGAACCTCCGGTGGGGCTTTGTTGGGCCCCCATCTGCCATACAACGCTCCCCGGACCCGGTCACAGCAAAGGCAATGCTATTACCTCCAGCCATATCATCTTCATTGGTGCAATGGGCACAGGCAATCCACAGGCGACCACCGCATATCGTCTTAAAGCACTCCTCAAAACCGGTTCCTTTGAGGCAGCCGGAAGTAAAAGTGCATACTTTTTTTACTGCGGCAGTAATTTTTTCGCTTCGTCTGGTTCGCAACCAGAGAAACTGATGTCAAGGCCTCCTTTCTTTGACCCTCCGATTGCCTGCAATCCAGAAGGATCAGTTGCTGCCGTTGGCGAATTCCCCACGTAATAATATCCATTGATTCCGTCCCTCGGCCAAACCGGATCAATTGACAACCACCGTGCTACTTGGGGTTGCAAGTTGCGTCTTCGTATTGACTGAACGCCCGCATCCTCGTCGAGATAATACCCCTTCTGCCCCACGAACTGAAACGGGAATTCCGTTATGCCCGTGCTTTCGGTAACTTCACCAAACGAAGTGTATGCGCGAGTATCTGACACGTCACCGTTGTCATTTGTAACCGCGATCGTGTTGCCAATGCCGTCATGATGAAAGTAGCTCGCCACGCCATCACGATCTTGGCTGATCACGTTCCCATAGAGATCAGGTTCCGACGTGTATCGAGCCACCTCATTCCCTTGATCGTCAAACTCTGCCGTGATGTTATCTTCGACAGGGTTCCAGGTGTAATGGGTAACTGTCATCATCAACTCTCCTTAACGACACGGCGGAAGTCTGCATTGTAGGCCATCGTCACCAAGCCGCCACTAGGTAATCTCGTCCAGAGGTAGTTGACGACGGGTGAGTTTGAGTTGGGCGGCGACGCTCTCTGGATACAACTGGTCCCCAAGGCCGCCAGTGCCATGACCGTTGCCTCCATGAACGAAGGATAAATGTGGGAAGCGTCGTTGCTTATCGAGCCTTACGTTGGGAAATCTCAATGTACTCGTCGCGGAATTTCAACCACCGCTGCGCGAATTTGCGTTGGGCGGCGACGTTTGCTGGATACGATGGTTCCCAAAGGCCGCCAGTGCCAGAACCATAGACCCCCTGGGCCTTGTAGCTAGGAAGGATACCCTGACCATCAAAACCCGCTGCGGGATCGAAGTCTCTCTCCTCTGTGATGGAATATAGAAGCGTAAGAATCCAGGCACGCTTTCGAACAGAAAGTGACTTGTCCTCCAGCGCCTCAATCAGTGCCGGCACGGCTTGATGCCCCATCGTCAGTAGCCGCCCTTGGTGTGATGTAGGGCTAACAAACTTATGGAACCTTGGCCCGTACGGGCCGTCTACGATGCGTAATTCATCTTGTTCGCTAAATTTTCCGATGTGCATCTTGGCCTGCCGAGTTGCTCCTGGCTCCAAGCGAATCCGCATTGGCGGCCCTTTTGTCACCTCAATTTCAAACGGTTCGGATCGAAAAACGATCAGGTCGTCAAGTTCCGATGGGTCCGCGAGGTCAGAGATTGAGATCGAATCGTGGTGGAACAATTGAACTTTGTATTTTCCCGGTTCTGGTATGTCTACAAAGTCCTGCATTGACAACCGAGTTTCCCAAGTTTCGCCGGGTTCAAGAAATGCCTCGGAAACCAATGCTCCAAGGCTCCTGCCGCGCTCACGCCGTCGGGGTACCAGGTTGCCGTTTGAGTCCCAAACGTGAATTCGCCAGTCACTACGGCAGTGACTTTTTCTGATCCAAATCGCCTCGCCATGCAAGGCCACATTCTTCAGGTCCACGTCGAATACGGGGAGATCACGAGTTTTCGCTTTGAATCCTCCCTCTGGAACCGAGATCTCGATGGTCAATGGGTCTGGTAGTTTGTCGATGCGATAGATGGCCGTCAAGATTTCGAGGTTGTCCCGCTGGCCGGATTTGATCAATTTTTCGCTCAACAGCTGTCGAACTTCCATCGTCCCGCGTCGGATCAGTTCAGAAAGGAACGCCTCGTAACGAGTCACCACCTTTGAGTCACGCGGAGCTCCGCTCACTTTATGTAGCAACGTTTGCAAGGGGAGCTTTCGCAATGTCGCTCGATCCGTCGACACCTGTTGCTCTTTTACCGCCTGGGCGGACGCCGAAATGGGCAACGTCAGCAGCACACTTGCGATGGTGCAAGAGAGAAGAAATGACGCTTCTTGGTACATTGGGGATACTCCAGTTCGCGCTCACTCTACTGCGGCGCACGGCCGAGTGAAGGGCTTGATTCGGTTCCTTGTTCGTCAACCTCCGCGGCGAGATTATCTTCGATCGCCTGGGTGTAATGCGTGACTGGCCGAGCCTGCATTGTAGGCCATCGTCACCAAGCCACGCGCGGGAAAGTGGCGAGTAACTGGGATTAACTGATTTCGATCGGGTCGACGATCTTGCGACCGCTCGCCTCGGTCCAAAAGTTTACAGGTCATGGGAAGACCTCCCAAACGGGTTCAACACGTCCCGATGAGGGTTTCACCAGCTTGGGCGGCGTGGTTGCAATCGGTTCGTCAATTCCAAGAATCTCAAGCCCCGCAACCAAGTCGACATCCACGGGTTTGCCGAAGTCGAATGCTTTGCGTTCGCCGTGGTGGCAGATGCCCTCCAGAAAGACGGTCTCCTGATCGCGGCCCAACTGCCAGACAACTTCCTGTCCATCGAAATGACCTGGACCAGTGTGGATAACGGCGCGGTAGTCTCCGGCGGTAAGCGCGAAACGGCCTTGACCGAGAACCTCGGCATCAACTCCAGCGCCAACGAGTTCGTAGCGCACACGAAAGTCCGCTGCATGGAAGACGCCGTTTTTCGGTCGGTCCAACGTGCGATGCCAATCGCCGCGGTTCGCGACGGAATGGAAGACCGATAGCGCACGCGGACCGACTTGAATGGTGCGCGCGCCCATCGATGCGAAGTCTCTTCCGTCGTGCAGAAACCTCAGCCTCAGTACGACCGCTGGATCCTGGTCTGTCTTCCAGTAGCCGACCAATGGCTTACGTTGCGTCCAGAACGACGACTGATTGACAGTTCCCAAGCAGACGTCGGTCGCCAGCCAGGTGCATCCGGCGATCGATTCGTCCGCCAACTTGCTCCGCACGAAGATACGCCGTAGTTCCAGCGGCTGAGTGGGCAAGGCGTGGAATCTTGACTGCAGTTCTGCCGGACACGGCAACGGCCGAACCACGGCATGCCCCCTGGGCCGGCCTTCGATCATGCAGGGGTGCGGGCGAATCGGAACGTCGATCCGCCGTGATAGGAAGTCGGTGGTACTCTTGCGAAGTCGATTGCGCGACGTACGACTATGTGGACCGGCCCACTGATGGGTACCAGGGTGAAAGCTGCCGGCGACAGCCTGCCAAGCCGAGCGTCTGAGGGATTCGGCGGCTGTACGCGTGGCCCGATCCTCAACGAGTTGCAATGTCCGCTCGCATTCCGCGATGACCACTTTTGTATACGGCGGGCTGTTATATTCGTTGAAGCTGCCGTGATGATCGGTGTGTTCAACCACCTTCTCCAGTCGCCGACGGCCATAGGCCAGCAACTCGGGATCATTTAGCAACTCGCCAGCCACGGCACAGACGCCACCGCCCAGGATGGCGATGTTGGTGTAACCGGGGCCAACATCGCGTTTTCGAATCGCCTGCGCGGCATGGCGTAGACTAGATCGCATCCTCTGCCGCAGATCGGGTGACAAGAGACCGGAGTGCTCGACCAGGATGTGTGCGATTTGCGCGCCGCAGAAGTCCGCCCAGTTGAAGTCCGGCGCTGCCATTTGTCCTAACGGTTCTTCCAGCAACCAGGGCCAAATGCCATAGGTCTCGCTGGCGGAGTCAATGTCTTGGAGGTCCAGCACTTTGCGCAGGATATTCGCGGCTCGTGCGGCGTCCGCCTCGGCATTTCGTTGGAGCAATGCCAAGGCGTAGATCAGTGATTCTCGTGTAGGGTGGACCGGCGTGTCGGCGGCGACCTGACTGTGGTATCCAGGACTGTCGAATTCAAAGAGCAACATCTGGTGCGTTGCGTCGAAGTGCTGATCGTAGTACTCCAGCAGCAATGTTGGCACGGAATCGACGCGTGGAGAGTTTCCGGAATTCGTCGGCGAGCACCCGATCCAAATCACTGCCAGGAGAGCTGCCACAACGGACGTGCACCGCATCATTACGATTCCTTGAATAGGCCGGCGGGGTCGTGGGCCATTGTAAAACGAATCACGGCTCGCGAGGCAATGGTCTGGCTTCTTTCGGCTTCCTTCAGGAACGGACCCGAAATATACCCTGGAGAAATATACCCTGGATATGCCACGATCCGCCCCTAATCCTAAGTTCCAGTTTTGCACTAATGGAACGCTATCCGGCGAGAGTCGCCAAGTAGGTGAGCAGGCTGGTGCAATTGTCGGCGGGGGGCGTTGCGGGCGACACCTTTGATAATTTGTCTTCCCAGCTATTTCGGCGTAATG
>JAJDEH010000079.1 GCA_029259935.1 Planctomycetota bacterium | reverse complement strand
CTAGTGCTCATCGTTTACAGCTAGGACTACCGGGGTATCTAATCCCGTTCGCTCCCCTAGCTTTCGTCCCTCAGCGTCAGAAGAGATCCAGTGAGCCGCCTTCGCCACCGGTGTTCCAGATGATATCAACGCATTTCACCGCTCCACCATCTGTTCCGCTCACCCCTGTCTCCCTCTAGCCTGACGGTTTGAAGCGCAGTTCCACAGTTGGGCTGTGGGATTTCACACCTCACCTTCCAGGCCGCCTACGGACTCTTTAAGCCCAGTGATTCCGAATAACGTTTGTGCAGTTCGTATTACCGCGGCTGCTGGCACGAACTTAGCCTGCACTTCCTCTGAGATTAGGTCAAACGTAATGGATTGCCACTACGCATTTCCGCCTCTCTGACAGCGGTTTACAACCCGAAGGCCTTAATCCCGCACGCGGCGTCGCTCCGTCAGGCTTGCGCCCATTGCGGAAGATTCTCGACTGCAGCCACCCGTAGGTGTCTGGGCAGTGTCTCAGTCCCAGTGAGCCGGGCCATGCTCTCACACCCGGTACCCATCTTTGGCTTGGTAGGCCTTTACCCCACCAACAACCTAATAGGACGCAGGTCGCTCTCAAGGCGGAATCACACCTTTGCTGCTGACAGATTATCCGGTATTACTGGCAGTTTCCCGCCTCTGTCCCGGACCTCAAGGTACGTACCTACGCGTTACTCTCCCTTTCGCCGCTGTCCACACCCCGAAGGATGCTTCTCGCTCGACTTGCATGCCTAATCCACGCCGCCAACGTTCATTCTGAGCCAGGATCAAACCCTTCAATTAATTGCTTACCGCAGCACTCCTTCCAAGAGCCGAAGCCCTCGAAAGACACCACGGATGTCTAGCTAGTTAATCAATGGCCTGAACCATCGTCGGTGTCTTTTGGTCAAAGACACCTCGCCTAAATCAGCACAGTCTCATGCTGGCAAAGAATCACGAAGATTCACGAAAGTTCACTACTAAATTGTCAAAGAACAAGTTTCTCGCAGTCACCCACCGAAGTAGATAACCATTAAGCGAGCCCAGAATCTTAACCGATTGGCGACCTGAGTCAACAGGCCTCGGCCATGATTCTGAAAAAAGTAGGTTTATTTCTCTGCATGCTCCCGAATGGCCGCCACAAGCTCTCAAACCGTGCTAATTTCGCTACTAATTCGCCCCGTCGGTCCGGCGAGCCCGTGGCGTTGATGCGGCTTTTGCACTCTAGAAAGACATCCATTCCGTTCCAAATTTCAGTTCCCGTTGTTTTGAAAAGTGATCACTGGTCCGATGCCATGATCGTCACGGTTCCTCCTTTGCTGATCAGGTCCAATCCGGCAGCGCGATCGCTATTCTCCAATGCCGCCCCAGGCCGTTCGAATTTGCTCATGGAAAAGGGCTGGCCTTTGTTGGGCGTGACGAAGCCGCTCCAACCGCGGCGCGGAGTGCCCGTGGTGATGCTGATGTCATCCAACGTCTCACGCCTGAGGTTCGTTTGCAATGAACCGCACAACGTGTGCGCATAGAGTGGCTGTTGCGTTAACCAATCCAAGGTCCCGCTCAAGTGAATTTCGCCACTCTCCGAAATCACACGGTGCGCCCGGCCGGCGGCCAGCGACGCGTCGCCCACCAGTGATGTCGCGCCAAAGTCGTTTTCGACATCAATCGTCCCGCGAATGTTACCAAGACTCAGGTCCGTGCGCAGGAACCGGCCACGAAAGTCACCCGCGACATCGTCGATTTGCGTGGCGGCGGTGGTGAAATGAAAAGCGGTCCGCAGCCCGCCTTCATGATGCGTGCCGCTGTTGACGAATTCGACGGTGGCGGTGACGTCCACATCGCCGGAAATCTTGCCCAGCTTGCGAACCGGTGCCTGATCGACGACGACGTTACCGACCACCGAACGGACTTCAAAGCTGCCCGCATAGTCGCGATCGCGCGAACCGCTGGTCGTCAGCAGCAAGTTGGTCTCGATATCCGCGATGTCCAACCCCACATAGCAGCCCCGCACAGCCAGCCACTTGCTTTTGGGAATAAAGACCGTCAACGACGCGTGACGCTGCCAACGCGATGAGTGTGTACTACCGCCACCCGGCGATCGGATTTCCAGGGACAAGTTGCGATTCCCCTGTTCATGAGTCAGCCCTTTCAGTTGCAGCGTGTTGCATTCCTTGCCTTGGAAAGCGGCGTACTTTACATAGCTGGCCGCAATTTCGGCGACGAATTTCTGGCGACCGGCCAACTGGTCGGGCGTCATCTGCTTGCCCTTTTCCGACTCCAAAAAGGTGGCTTCCTGCGCGGCGCGCGTATTGCCAACGATCGAATCCGCCACGCCGAGCTGATGCTCAACTCGAATCTCGTCGAACTCCTTGTCGTCCGGCTTCTTCTTGGCCACGATGATCTTTTCCAAGACGCACTTGATCCCCGGCCCTTCCCAGCCGCGAACCTTGACTTTATCACCGGTAATGATCACTAGTCGCTCGTCGCCCAGCGCAAACACCTTCTCCTGTCGTTGCCGGAAGACTTGGAAAGCGGACACGAGTTGCTTGGCTTTTTCGATCTTGCCGCGCACCTTTTGAAGCTGAGCCCCTAGATCGTCCAACTGTTGGATCGCTTTCGTCCTTCCGATCTGGCCCTTGGCAATTTTTCCACGAAGCGCCTTGAGTTGCTTTTCAAGTGATTCCGCCTCGGCCGCCAGCTTCGCGTCCACAAAGTACGATCCGCCAAGCGTACTCGATATCTTCGTCATGTTCGGCGGAGCCTTGACGGAACTACGCAGTGCATCGTCGTCTTCGGCATGGACCAGAATTGGTGGAGCCGCGAAGAAACATGTCAAAAGAAATGCCAGCATTGGAAGTTGGTTACAACGCATGAGTTTGCTCCAAGAGAGTGATTGTTAGAGAGTCTTTGTCGGAACTCCTTGCGCGGCGAACACGCATGTTCTGATAAACTTGATATTCGGATTTCGGATCTATCCGCGCCGCATGCCCTTTCAAGTCACCTTCAAGTCATCGACGCCGTGACGTTCCTCGCCGCCGCTTCGGGTTGCACTTTCACCAGGCTGCCGAGGGTGCAGCCTGCAAATAGCTGTTGTCTTCGATTCAGGGCGACGACCGGGCATCGTACGCCAACAACTCATTTGCCCTTTGATACGCATCCAGCAGATCCGCTTGTTGCCTCAGAGTCGCGATCTCTGCTGTCATTGAATCCAGCTTTCGTTCCAATTCCGAATAGGGTTCGAGATCACTCAACGGCGTGACAACCGTGACGACGGCCGTCCGTGGCGGGCGTGGGTCTTCCACGATTTCGGGTTGTACGTCACGAGGACGCAGTTGTTGCCAAGCGATCCACGTCGCCACGACCAATACGGCCGCCGCCACGGACAATCCCAACGCAACGGAGCGAATCGCCCTTCGCGGCGTCTTTGGTTTCACGCGCAGCGCACCTGCGGTATCCCCTTCAAGCAATTCGGGTGGAACGGAAGGCACCGGCGTGTCACGCAAACGCGACGCGACCCGATCCAGCAACTCGCCCGCTTGGTCTTTGTCTTCGGAATCCATGTCGTCTGCTCGCTATGTCAAATGCCGAGTTGAGTGATCCGCTCGCTCAGGCTTCCAATCTGGCAACACTCGTCGCAGGTGTTGCCGCGCTCGATGCACCAAGATGCCCACCGCGTTGGCTTGGATGGCCATCAAGTCGGCGACCTCGCGATAGCTGCGTTCTTCCACGCAAACCAACCAGAATGCTTCGGCTTGCGGGCGTGGAAGGCTGGCCAATTCGGCACGCACGACGCGGACCAGATCTTCAAATTCCACCGCGGCAGTCGGCGATTCCAAGCGGCCGGCCTCCAGCGATTCCATATCCGCCAATTTCGGCTGCCGCTTGCGCCGCCGCAGCATATCGATTGCACGGCGAGTCGCGAGCCATCGCAAGAATCCTCCGCAATTGTCAACTGGCAAACCGCGAGATCGCTCAATCGCCTCCAGAAATACTTCCTGGCTGCACTCCAGCGCGTCTGCATCATGAGCCAGGATGCGCCAAACGACGCTCCACACCATCGGTGCGTACTCGCGGCGAACCTCTTCCCAGTCGATGGCCACGCGATGTCCTTGGATCTTGTCTGCCAACGGCGCTAGTCCAAATCACTTTCGGACCACAGCCAGTCGCGTTGGGTGCAAATCCACTTTGAAGCTCAAGGTGAATTAGCCACGTCAAACCTGGCGTTCAAAGCAACTGAATTATTACAACAAATTTTCCAAATTCCGACGAAATCGTTCGACCTGGCGAAGTGAGTCACGCCGCCCGAGCGTGGAGAGAACGTCACACGGGGGCCGCGCACTTGATAATCCGAGGACTCCCGCCGAAAATGAATTGCAGTTCGATGTCCCTTTCGCCAAAGCCTGGCGAGGTATTACCTGACAGCCAAATGAATGATCGCTGGCCTCGGCAAACCGCTCCCGCCGGCCGGGCAACTCGACTCAGATGGGCACGGGTTCGGGACTTAGCGATTTAGATTTTCTCTTCGCCGCGAGCGACCAAACGCATGCAACTCGACTACCAGAAGCTGCGAAACAGCACCCAACAATTTCTTTCCAGCCCAGCGTCAGCTCCAGTATGGGAGGAATTCGAGAATTCGGTGTTGTTCAATCTCGTGGGGACGATGTTGATGTCCGTGGTCGGCTTCGTGCTGCTGTTTACCATCATTTTTACGAAGCTGGGCTTCGATATTCTCCGCGGAATGTTTCTGTCCGTCGTCACACTGGAGGTCTTCCGTAATCAACGGAAGGAGTTGCAGCGTCATCCAGAGAAGATCTTTCCGATCCTCGCCGCGTCAATCATTGTTGGGCCCCAAGGGCATGGCCTGATTCTTGGGACCTTGGACGGCAAGACTCAGCAAGATCTGGCGCTCCTGGCGCGCAAAGCGAAAGAACTGTCGGCGCTTTACATCGATGGAACGAGTGATTCCGCCGATCAATCTCTCTATGCGATGTTGCGAGACGACACTTACCATCCTCAGCGGCGGCGGCAACTCCCGAAATCGCACGCGGAAGGCCACGAATTACTGCTATTCGACGTCGAGATTGACGAACGAAAAGTAATTCTGACGGACGATGAATGCGTCTGGGTGGTATGCGTGGCGACCGAGAACGGTGTCGACGAGGAGGGCGGACCTCGCGGCGATATCATTCAGATTCCCAGTGCCGTGGCCGAGCCCGCGTTATCCGCGTGAATGCACGGCAGCCATGGGTTCTCGCGCGGGCGGTGGGCAGACGCCTTCGTCGAAATCTTAGTCGCGTAGGCGGCCGATGACGATGGACGCGTTGTGGCCCCCGAAGCCGAAGCTATTGCTCATGATGGTATTTAGATTGCGCGGACGAGGCTCATTAGGTGTGTAGTCGAGATCGCATTCGGGATCTGGATTTTCGAGATTGATTGTCGGCGGTATGACATTGTCCTTTAAGGCATTAATGCACAGCACCAACTCAATTCCGCCGCTTGCGCCCAACGAATGACCCAAATTGCTCTTCGTGCTGGAGATGCTGACCGCTTTGGCATGGTTGCTGAAAACCCGCTTGATGGCATTAGATTCGGCTTTGTCTCCCAGCGGCGTGCTTGTTCCGTGCGCGTTGATGTAGTCAATCTCTTCGGGATTGACCGCAGCATCCTTGAGGGCATTGGCCATGGCTCTGGCAGCCCCCGCGCCTTCACCGTCGGGCTGGGTGATGTGACCGGCATCGCCGCTGGTGCCGTAGCCGTGGACTTCACACAGGATATCCGCTCCGCGTGCTTTTGCCCGTTCGAGCTCTTCAAAAATGATGATGCCAGCGCCCTCGCTGAAGACAAACCCATCGCGATCGCGATCGAAGGGGCGACTCGCTCGGGTGGGCTCGTCATTTCGCGACGAGAGGGCGCGCATATTCTGAAAGGCGCTCAGCCCCATGCGAGTAATGGCCGCCTCGCTTCCACCGGTGACGCACACTTCGGTTTCGCCGGAGCGGATCGATTTCAAGGCGTCGCCCATGGCATTGGTCGCGCTGGCGCAAGCCGTGGCCACGGTATAGTTGGGACCCATGATTCCATACCTTATGGAGATATGGCCGCCCGCCGCGTTCAGCATGATTTTGGGGATCGTCATGGGCGAAACGCGGTCCGGCCCCTTCATCATCAGGCGTTCCATTTGGGTCTCGATGGTTCCGAGCCCGCCGATGCCCGATCCCAAAATGACGCCGCAGGTTTCGGGATTTTCCGCGGAAAAGTCCACGCCCGACTGCCGCACGGCATCCTCGGCACCGACCAGCGCGAAGGTGGTAAAGCGATCGAGCCGCTTGATCTCCTTGGCTTCGATATAACCGGACGGATCCCAGTCGTAGATGTCGCCGCCAATTTTGACTTTGAAGTCAGAAATGTCGATCAGCTTGATTGTGTGGATTCCGCTTTCGCCAGCGAGTACGCGCTGCCACAAATCATCAACCTGGCAACTAATCGACGTAACAACGCCGATCCCGGTTACGACGACACGCCGATTCATGCTCGTGCTCACGGGGCATTATGTGTAAATGCAAGAAGAGATCCGCACCGGGAAAGTTACGATTCCTGTGATCCCTCAATGAAGTCGATCGCCTCGCCTACCGTCTGAATCTTTTCAGCGGCGTCGTCCGGAATGTTGATGTCAAACTCTTCTTCCAATTCCATGACCAACTCGACGGTATCGAGCGAATCCGCTCCCAAGTCGTTCACAAACGAGGTTTCCCGCTTCACTTTCTCTTTGTCGACGCCAAGTTGCTCGGCGACGATAGCGACGACACGTTCTTCGACAGATGCCACGGGCACGTTACTCCTATGATCCAGGATGACGAGACATGCAGCTTGCCTCGCACGAATGTCTAACGATGAAACGACTTAACCATCTTCTTGTTTGCGTTAAACAGAACAAGATAGAGCATCTACTTTAGCTCGGTCAAGGTGTCTTTGGCCGCCTTGGCCACCTATTTTACTCAATGAATCCTCTAGAAAACTCGCTTGCCGGCTATCCGGTCATCCCGCCGTCGACCGCCAACACGGTGCCGGTCACGTACGACGCAGCCGGGCTGGCCAGGAACAACACCGCGGCGGCCACTTCTTCCGGTGTCCCTAGCCGTTTCGCGGGAATGTGCTGCTTCGCCATATCCAGCACCGCATCGCCTAGCGTTTTGGTCATTTCGCTTTCGATGAATCCAGGCGCGACGGCGTTGATGGTGACCTTGCGCTTGGCCAGTTCCTTGCTCAAGCTGCGTGTGATGCCGATCAGCCCTGCCTTCGAGGCCGAATAGTTCGTTTGGCCGGCGTTTCCGATCAGCCCCGCAACGCTGGTAATGTTGATGATCCGGCCATAGCGGGCTCGCATCATTTGCCTGGAAACAGCCCGCATGAGCAGGAACGGTCCACGCAGGTTGGTGGTGATTACCTCGTCCCACTGCTGATCGGTCATGGCGGGCAGTAGCGTATCTCGAGTGATTCCCGCATTGTTCACCAGAATGTCAATCCGGTCCCATTTTTCGAGGACCGTCTTGACCGTTTCTTCAACGGCGTCTTTGTCGGTAACGTCACCACGGATCGCCTCGGCTTGACCGCCCGCCTGGGTGATGGCGGCGACGGTTTCGGCCA
>JAJDEH010000078.1 GCA_029259935.1 Planctomycetota bacterium | reverse complement strand
CGTGGTTGTCGACATGCTTCCAAGGGCTCTCCACGGTTTCAAAGGTCTTGCCGCCATCCTCGCTGCGCCCCAGTCGGACGTTGGCGTGATAGAGCACATCAAAGCGATGCGGGTCAGCCCAGATTTCCTGGTAGTAATGCGGCCCCGTGCCGCCGGCCACGTAGTCGCTCATCTTGGTCCAGCTTTGCCCACCGTCGGCCGAACGCCAAACTCCGCCGGTGCGGCCGGCCAGCTCGATGGCCGCATAAACGACATCCGGCTTTTGTGGTGAAACGGCTAGTCCGATTTTTCCTTTGTCGGCTCCGGGAAGACCGCCTTTTAATTCTTGCCACGTTTGGCCGCCATCGGTCGACTTATGAATCCCGGTTTCCGGACCGCCGTTAATCAAGGCGGCGACCGTCCGATGGCGCTGATGCGTTGCCGCGTACAGAACATCCGCGTCGCGCGGATCGAAGACGACGTCCGTGACGCCCGTGTACTCGCCCTTGGCAAGGATTTGCTTCCAAGATTCCCCGCCGTCGGTCGATTTGTAGAGTCCGCGCTCGCCACCCGGCGACCACAACGGACCTTGCGAGGCGACATAGACAACATTCGAATCGCGCGGATCGACCAGCACGCGGGCAATGTGCTCGGTTCGTTTTAGCCCCACGTTCTTGAACGACTTGCCGCCATCGGTGCTTTTGTAAACACCGTCGCCGTAACCGACATGGCGCCCGCCAACGTCTTCGCCGCTGCCGACCCAGATGGTATTTCGGTTCGACGGATCGACGGTCACGCAGCCGATGGAATAGGAACTGTAGTTTTCAAAGATGGGCGTCCAGGTCGTCCCGGCGTTGATGGTCTTCCATAGATTGCCCGATCCGGCGGCCACGTACCAAGTGTTGGGCTTCTCGTGATCAATGGCAAAGTCGGAAATCCGTCCGGACATCAAAGCCGGACCAATCGACCGCAACCGCAAGCCGCCGAATGTACTCGAAGTCAGTTTTTTTTTCGCTTCCTTCGCTTTGGCCGCATCGTCTTCCGCCAAGACCGGCGGACCAGAAAAAGACAGAGTCAACAGGCAAATGGCAAACAGGCCGGCAGCTACTCGCATCGTTCAATTCCTCTCGGAAACATGCCCAGGATCGTCACGGAAAGCACGAAATGTGCATGCCCAGTTTGCTTGACACGATGCACCGCGTCAAACATGCGGCCGACGAGCGAGTGGCTGGGGTTGAGCGCAGCGAACCCCCAGTAAGTCGCGCTGGGGGCTCACTTTCGTTCGACCCCAGCCACCCATCGTCGAACTCCGAAGATACCGGGGAGCTAACGCACCCCGCTCGCCGAGTCTAAGACCGCCCTACGCCAAAATATCCTGAACTACATTGCCATGCACATCGGTAAGGCGAAATTCGCGGCCTTGGAAACGGTAGGTAAGCTGCGTGTGGCGGATGCCCAGCAGATGAAGAATCGTCGCTTGCAGGTCGTGAATGTGGACCGGATTCTCCGCGACGCCATAAGCGTAATCGTCCGACTGGCCGTAGGTCATGCCGCCGCGAATGCCGCCGCCCGCCATCCACATCGTGAAGCAACGGCCATGATGATCGCGCCCGTAGACCTCTTTGGTCATCTTGCCTTGGCTGAAAATGGTCCGGCCAAATTCGCCTCCCCAGATGACCAAAGTATCGTCGAGCAATCCGCGCTGCTTGAGATCCATCAACAATGCGGCTGTCGGCTGGGCCACGTCTTGGCACATCAGCGGCAAATCCCGCGGGATGTTTTGATGATGGTCCCAGCCGACGTGATAAAGCTGAATGAAGCGCACGCCTCGTTCGGCCATCCGTCGCGCCAACAGGCAGTTGGCGGCGAACGTGCCCCGTTTGCGGGCCCCGTCGCCGTAAAGCCCAAAGGTGGATTCGGGTTCATCGGCGATGTTCGTCAATTCGGGAACCGAGGTTTGCATGCGAAACGCCAATTCGTATTGCCGAGTCCGCGCGTCAATCTCCGGATCGCCAAGCTGAGCGGCCTTGATTCCGTTCAACCGCGACAGCGCGCTCAACGTTCTGCCTTGAATTGCTTGGTCAACACCTTGTGGGTTGGAAACGTACAGAATCGGGTCGCCCACCGACTGCAGTTTGACACCTTGATACTGAGAAGGAAGAAAGCCGCTTTCCCACAGCCGCCCGGAAACAGGCTGCGGGGTCCGTTTGCAACTGCCGATCGAAGTCAGCACCATGAAGGCGGGCAAGTCGCGGCACTGGCTGCCCAAGCCGTAGGTGACCCAAGTGCCCATGCTCGGGCGGCCCGCCAACTGGGCGCCAGTTTGTATGAGCGTGCGAGCCGGGTCGTGATTGATCGCCTCGCTGTAAACCGATTTGATGAAGCAAATTTCGTCGACGACACTGCCCAGCGGGGCTAGATGTTCACACAGCCAAGCACCGCTGTCGCCATGCTGTTTGAAGTGGAACTTCGTGGGGACCACGGGCAGCGTTTTTTGATTCTTGGTAAAGCCGGTCAGCCGCTGGCCCATGCGAATGCTGTCGGGCAAGTTTTGGCCGAACTGATTTTTCAAATGCGGCTTGTAATCGTAAAGGTCGGCGTGTGACGGACCACCGGACTGAAACAGATAGATGACCCGTTTGGCCTTGGGGGCGATGGCCTGGATGCCCTCGATGCCTCCGATGGCATTGCGTTTGCCGGTAGGTGCTGCTCCGTGTGCAAGCGGCTTTCCCAGTAGACTCGCCAATGCCGCCGCGCCCACATTGAGCGCGCTGGACTTCAGAAAATGCCGCCGCTTTTCCAAGCGGATGAGTTCATCGGCGGAGTTCATACGGCTATTCCTTCGTGATCGTCTCGTCGAGATTGAGCAACAAGCGGGCCAGCGCCGTGTACGCCGCCAATTCGTCGACCGCCAGTGTTTCGTTCGGTTTGGACTCACCGATATTGACCAGCGCTTTGGCCGCGACGGCATTTGCTTGAAAGGACTGACGGTAGCTGGTGAGTTCTTCCTGCAGAATTTTCAATTCTTCGCTTGTCGGCGGCCGTGAGGTAGCCAGTCGCATGCCCCATGTGATTCGCTCCGGCTCGGTCGTGCCACCTTCTAGCATCATGCGGCTGCCCATCCCGCGAGCCGCTTCCACGAACACGACGTCGTTCAACAACAGCAGCGCCTGCAGCGGCGTGTTCGTTCGTTTTTGGCTGACGCGGCAAGTGTCTCGCTCGTTGGCGTCCAGCAGCATCATCAGCGGCGGCTTGACCGCTCGTCGCCACAACGAATACAGGCTGCGGCGATAAAGTTTGCTGCCGGTGTCGCGTTTATAGGTTGGGCCCCCTTTGATAATTTCCCGCCACAGTCCGTCGGGCTGATAAGGCTTGACCGCCGGACCGCCCATCTCTTCGACCAGCAAGCCGCCGAGGAATAACGCCTGATCTCGAATCACCGCCGCAGCGAGGCGTTCTCTGGGCCCGCGAGCCAGCAATCGATTTTCCGGATCGCGAGCAAGCAACTCTTGCGACATGCCTGACGACTGGCGATACGACCGGCTCATCACAATCAGCTTATGCAGGCCCTTCACGTCCCAGCCGGATTCGATGAAGCTGGCGGCCAGATAATCCAGCAGCGCGGGATGCGACGGCGATTCGCCTTGCGATCCAAAATCTTCCGGAGTCTTCACCAGGCCCGCGCCAAAATGATGCGTCCAAATCCGATTGACGGCAACGCGGGCCGTCAGCGGATGTTGGGGATCGACCAGCCACTGTGCCAAGCCAAGACGATTTCGCGGCGCGGACTTCTTCATCGGTGGCAGCCACGATGGCGTTTCGGCGGCAACCTCCTCGCCCGGCCGATCGTAAGCGCCGCGAATCAGCACGTGCGTCTTGCGAGGCTGGGCCATGTCGGCCATGACCATCACCTTGGCACCCGCTTTCAACAATGCGGCTTGTCGCTTTTCCCAAACCGCGATCTGCTTTTGCAGCGTTGCCGTTTCTTGGTGCACGTTCTTAAGGAAATAGTCTCGGGCGGCCGCCTTCTGCTTGGCGTTCCACTTGTCCGGGGCGACCGGCGCGATTTCCTTCGGCAGTTTCTTCCGTTGGGCGTCGTCAAGCTGAACGATCCACTCCTTAAGCTGAGCCGTGAATTGCTGCGCGGCGGCCAGCGTGCTTTGTTCGGCTTTCAGCGGGGCCAGCGCCTTTTGATTGGCCTCGTACTCTTCAATTTTGGGCAGCGGCGGCGAGTGCATCATCGGTTCCGCATTGCGGTCGCCGCGGGCCGAGCCTTGTTCCGGCAGTTTGTGAAAGAACGCAAACAAACTGTAGTAATCGGTCTGCGAAATGGGATCGTATTTGTGGTCGTGACAGCGGGCGCATCCCCAAGTGAGTCCCATAAACACCGTGGCCGTCGTTTCCGCCCGATCGGCGACGTATTCGACCAGCCATTCTTCGGGAAGGATGCCGCCTTCGTTATTCAAGCGGTGATTGCGATTGAAACCGGTGGCCAGCTTTTGCCGCATCGTCGCGCCGGGCAGCATGTCGCCGGCCAGTTGCTCGATGATGAACCGATCGTAAGGCATGTTGCTGTTCAAAGCCCACACGACCCAATCGCGCCAAGGCCACATGTTGCGCAGCGGATCGCTTTCATAGCCGTCGCTGTCGGCGTAGCGGGCGGCGTCCAGCCACGAGTACGCCATGTGCTCGCCATATCGGGCCGACTTGAGCAGCCGATCGACGACTTTTCCGTAGGCAACATCTAGCGGGTCGGAGTCGTTGACGAAATCGTCGACCTCGGCCGGCGTGGGCGGCAAGCCGGTCAAGTCGAGCGTCACGCGTCGAATCAGCGTGCGGCGATCGGCCTGCGAAGCCGGATTAAGGCCCGCGTTCTGCAAACGGGCCAACACGAACTGATCGATGGCGTTGAAAACGTCACCGGATTGAACCTGCGGAGGCGTGACGGCGGCCAGCGGAATAAAGGACCAATGCGATTCATACGGCGCGCCTTGCTCGACCCAATCGCGAAGAATGCCAACTTCCTGCTTGCTGATCTTCTTGTGAAACTTGACGGGTGGCATCACTTCATCGGGGTCGCTGGCCGTGATGCGGTGGATCAATTCACTTTCGTCGATCTTGCCCGGTTCAATCACCGTCAGCGCCGAGTCGCGGAGATCGAGACGCAAGTCGGCCTTTCGAGCATTGGAATCCGGTCCATGACAAGCAAAGCATTTGTCGGAAAGAATCGGGCGCACATCTCGATTGAAGCTCACTTCCTTGGCGACGGCCGTTGAACCAATCAAGACGCCCAAGAGCCCCGCGCAACCGATGGTGAATCGCTTCATTGATGTTCTGAACACGGTTGTTCCTCTAGGCCAAGATTCCCTGCACGGGGCTGTGGTCCTCCACGCCCGTCAGCCTCATGTCTAATCCTTGAAACTTGAAAGACAGGCGGCGGTGATCGATGCCAAGGCAATGCAGGATCGTGGCATTCAAGTCGTTGATATGCACCGGATTTTCGACGATGTTGTAGCTGAAGTCGTCGGTCTCGCCGTACACGACACCCGGCTTGATGCCACCGCCGGCCATCCAAACCGTGAAACAACGCGGATGGTGATCGCGTCCGTAGTTGTCCTTGGTCAGCTTGCCTTGACTATAAATCGTGCGGCCAAATTCGCCGCCCCATACGACCAGCGTATCTTCCAACAAGCCTCGCTTCTTGAGATCTTCAATCAGCGCCCAGCAAGGCTGATCGATATCTCGGCATTGATTGGGCAGATCGCCGCCCACGTTGCCATGTTGATCCCAGCCACGATGAAAGATCTGCACGAATCGCACGCCGCGTTCCGCCATCCGTCTGGCCATTAGCGCGCTGTAACCAAACGTTCCCGGCTTTTGCGCATCGGGGCCGTACATATCCAAGATGTGTTTCGGTTCGTCGGCGATATTCGTCAGCTCGGGCACCGAGGCTTGCATGCGAAACGCCATTTCGCCTTGTTCGGTGCGAGTTTGCGTTTCGGGGTCGCCGAATTTTTCAAACGTGCGCTGGTTGAATTTGGCGAGCCGGTCGAGCATGCGGCGGCGGGTTTCCTTGCTGACTCCAGGGGGATTCGACAAGAACAGCACCGGGTCGCCGCTGCTGCGCAGAGAAACACCCTGATGGCGGCTAGGCAAGAACCCGGCACCCCACAAGCGGCTGAATAGTGCTTGAGCTTGTTTGCGTCCGGTCCATGAAGGCGTCATCACCGCGAAGGCCGGCAGATCTTCGTTCAGCGAGCCTAGTCCGTAGCTGAGCCACGCACCCAGGCTGGCCCGACCGGGCAACTGGTGGCCCGTGCAAATATAAGTAATCGCCGGATCATGATTGATGGCTTCGGTGTGAACTGATTTGACGATCGCCAAGTCATCCACCACTCGCGACGTGTACGGCAGCAGTTCGCTGACCCAGGCGCCGCTTTTGCCGTGCTGATTGAATTTGAATTTCGACGGCGCCAACGGGAATCGCTTTTGGCCCGAGGTCATCGTGGTCAGCCGTTGTCCCATGCGGACCGAATCGGGCAAGTCCTTGTCGAACATCTCGGCCATCCGAGGTTTATGATCGAACAAGTCCATCTGGCACGGCGCGCCGGCCATGAACAGATAGATCGCCCGCTTGGCCTTGGGCGCGAAGTGCGGCAGGCCAGGCATCCCGCCAGCCGCGTGACTCGACTGACCGGGCAATAACGAAGCCAGCGCGGCAGTGCCCAGGCCCAATGCCGAGCGGCCAAAGAAGTGACGCCGAGTCATCGCCTGAATCTGTTCTTCCATCGGGAGCATGTGAGTTCTCCGGGCGGTGAGAGTATTGGGCGGGACGCATCATCCGCGGGTCGGGAGTTTTCGGATGCCATCGGCCTCTGGCGACAGAAAACCGATGCTTCAACCTTCCAACGGTGGGCGGGTTCTACTAAGGCTATCATCAACCTGCCCACGGCACAAATGTACGCGAAAGGCGTGTGCGGCAACTTTTTCTGGCGGGCTCGTGATTGACATCCGCAACATGAGGAAAAGCCGTGAAAACGGCGGCCAGCAGATAGCCGCCAGCGTGAACCGGCGGATAAGCAGTCGTAAAGAACCGAGCCGCGAAAGCGGCGACAGGACAAAGAATCGAGCAACATGCCTCAACTGCTGCCGCCGCTATCGCGGCTTGACGAAGGATCTTTCCTCTACCTGCGGGCTGACACCCACAGCTACATGCTGCCGCCGTTTTCACGGCTCTTCCAAGCATTGCGGATGTCAACGGTCGGCTGTCTACGGGTCTTTGGCTTGCGACAGCCACAGTTCGGCTTCCGCCACGTAGAACTGGTAAGCAATGACTTGGTCTTGGCCTACCTCGGCTTGTTTATAACTCGCCAGTACAAGCTCTTGGAAGTGCTTCATGCGATCCAAATGAGATGCAATTGTCGCAACCTGGTCCGAACGTGATTGGCTGACGGCGCGCTCCGCTTCCATCCACCGCCGCGACCAGTCGTACATCGCGCTCAGATCCGACGCTTCGCCCGCCTGCATCATTTTCACTTTCAACTCAAACCCCGTGCGAGCGATTTCCAGCATCTTTCGCGCCCGCTCTTTGCCGGTATCGTCTTGATGCGCGTGCCGCTCGGATCGTCTGCCGAGCAAGAACGGCATCTCGGCCTGAATCTCAATCAACTTGGCTCTTGCCAGGGCGAGTTTGTTTCGAGCTGTCCTTAGTTGGAATTCCGCGGTCCGTAGCTCCTTTTGCGAAATGGCTCGGCTCTCGGCGAGCTGCGCCATTCGTTTGAATTCCGCGGCCTGGAGTTGAATATCCGCTTCGATGGAGGAGATTTCGATTTTGTGCCCCAGCAGAGTTGCCCGATACGCCGTTACGTTTCGTACGACCCCCAATCGGGTGCGATCCAACTCGGCTTCGGCGGCCTGCAACTTCGCCTTGGCCGCTTGAATGTCGGGGTTATGCTGGAGCGCGATCGCCAACATTTCTTCCAGGCTGTCGGCTGTCGCTGTTTTCGTCTCTTTTTTTGGTTTGCTTTGGACGGCTTGCCCCAGCGAGTGGCTTGGCAACGCCAACAGCGCGAGCAACGAAAGCCATCCGCCGATCAGTCCACAAGCGCATCGGTTTAACGAACTCATCTTCATATTGATTTTCCTTATGTTGATGACGTAGTTGAGATGAAGGAATCTTGCCGGTCCTTTTTGAGCGACATCAGCAACCAGCTATCCTCGCCGTACGCAATGGCGAGTTCTTCTTCCGTGGCCGAGTCCAAAGCGCGACGATAATAATCCAGGGCAATCTGAACCTTCCCGCTGTTTTCATGGTCGCGTCCAAGTTGCCGAAACAACTGGTAAAGGCTGTTCTTTTGGTAAAGCTTGGCCGTCGTGGACTGAGCCTCGCGGTGGGCCACGGCCTGGTCGCTGTCCGCGTCTCTGGCGACGATTGGAGGGTCCAAAACGTCCGGAATCGGTTCGGCGACGACTTCCGCCTCGGGGCGGGTACGTTCGATCCACCCCTTCATGGTGACGAGTCCCGCCGCGTAGCACGCCAACAACGCCGCGGCGTATCCCACTCGACGCAATCGCGCACTCCGACGTTGCTCGACAACACGAACATTCGCCGCAAGCTGCGAACTTGATTTCGTGGCCGGCGGATCCATGGATCGGTCGGCCGCTCGCAGCAGAGAATGAAGTTGGTCGTCTTTCATGTTTGCTCCTTATCAAGGCGCGGCCCAAGCGATTCCTTCAGTTTGCGCCGCGCCCGACTGATACGCACATCGACCGTGTTGGCCGCCAGCCCCAGCACTTCGCCAATTTCGCGCACGGAAAGCTGCTCGAAATATCGCAACACAATCGGTTCTCGATACTTGGCCGGCAGGTTACTCACGGCTCGACGAATCTCCTCCTGCTCAAGTTCCGCCGATCGTTTGGTGGTTTCATGATTGGCGGAATCATTTTGGTTGGTGAAATGCTCGACTAATTTGGCCAGGTTGCGCAGCCGCAACGCGCGTCGACGCAGATGGGACCGGCATTGGTTTACGACGATTTTTGTCAGCCATGTGGAGAACTTCGCGCGGCCATCGAAGCGACCCAGATTCCGCAGCACGCAAATGAACACGTCCTGCGTCACATCGTCAACTTCGTCGGTCCATCCGATCAGGCGGTAAGCCAATCGGACAATCCGCTGTTGGTGGACCGCGACAATCTCGTCAAATGCCCGCGAATCGCCTGCTTGAAAACGGGCGACTCGTTCCGCATCCTCGTCGTGTGTCAACCGACAGGTTCCCGTGATTCTTTCCGTTATGCTTGCGGTCATGGGGTGCTTGCCCAGATTAGACGCATGGGCTCACTAGAACCTGACGAAATTCCAAAGAATCTTGCTTCCCGGCGAGTGTGGAAGCCGGTGGCCGGTTAATCCTCGAACGGCCTTCACCGAGGGTGATTCCAGCTTGACGTTGGGTATTCCGCAGCGGCAATTTTTTCCGTGTATACTTCTGGGTAAGTTTATTTGGCCCATTTCCAGAGTGTACCAATAGTAGGAGTTGACCTGTGAATCTATCTCGTGCGATCGGCCGATCCGGGGGCGTGCTGGTGGTTGTTGGCGGCGTTGCCATTTGTGTTTCGATGGTCCTGTTCGGTTCGGCTCATGGTGACGACGCGCAGCCCAAGGCCGCTCCCAAACCGGTTGACGAAAGCATGCATCATTTCATGGAGTATGTCTTTGAGCCAAATTACAAACGCCTCAAGGCCGCCATGAGTGAAGCTCCGAAGTCGAAAGCTGACTGGAAGGCCGTCAAGGGCGACTCGCTGACACTGGCCGAAGGGGCCAACCTGTTGCTGTTGCGGGCTCCCGAGGAGAACGGGGACGACTGGCGCAGGCTGAGCGTTGAGGTGCGCCAGCATGGAGGTGCTCTGTATCAAGCTGCCAGAAAGTCGGACTACGACTCGGCGCACAAAGCCTACGTCAACATGCTTCACAACTGTAACGCCTGCCACAAACAGTTCGCCGACGGCAAGCATCAACTCAAGCCGTAGTCGCGGCCGTGCCCTGTCCTTGCTTCATACGGAGAACGATTCCCGATGAACGGTAGCATGCTGATGTGTCGTCTCCTGGTGATTTCCATGGGGGTTCTCGTCTTTGCGAATTCGATCCCGGCGGCGGAGCCATGGGATAAGATCGCTCCATTTTTTTCGCCTCCGAAAGAGTGGCAGGACAAGTACGGCGACTATCGCTCGCCGCTGCGATTTGAAGACGGCAGTCTGGTTCTCACCGCCGACGACTGGAAAAAGCGCCGCGCCGAAATCCTCAAGCAATGGCAAGACCTGCTGGGCCAGTGGCCGCCGCTGATCAAGGAACAGACGGTCGGAGTGCTGGAAACGAAACGGCGTGAGAACTTTCGGCAAATGAAAATCCGTTTCAAGTGGACGCCCAAGGAAACGACGACCGGCTATCTGCTGATTCCCGACGGCGACGGGCCACGGCCCGCCGTGGTGACCGTCTTCTATGAACCGGAAACGGCGATTGGTCTCGGCAAGCCGCAGCGCGACTTCGCTTATCAGTTGGCTCGTCGCGGTTTCGTGGTCCTGTCGGTGGGAACCACGGAAGCGACCGAGGCTCGCACTTACGCGCTTTACCATCCCGATATCGACAATGCCGAGGTGCAACCTCTTTCGATGTTGGGCTGCGCGGCGGCCAATTGCTGGCATCTGCTGGCGGCGCGGCCTGAGGTCGACGCCAAGCGAATTGGTATCGTTGGACATTCCTTTGGCGGCAAGTGGGCGATGTTCGCTTCCTGTTTGTTCGACAAATTCGCCTGCGCGGCGTGGTCCGATCCGGGGATCGTGTTCGACAAGGCGCGCGGCAGCGTGAACTATTGGGAACCCTGGTATTTGGGCTACCACGCGCGTCCCTGGCGAAAGCGGGGGATGATCACGCCGGACAACCCGGCCCGCGGCCTCTACCCTCGCCTGGTTGCCAAAGGCCGCGATCTACACGAATTGCACGCCTTGATGGCCCCGCGTCCGTTTCTTGTTTCCGGGGGATCGGAAGACGCTCCGCGACGCTGGGCGGCACTCAATCACACCATCGCGGTCAACGACCTTCTGGGCGTTTCCAATCGAGTCGCCATGACCAACCGGCCCGAGCATTCGCCAAACGAAGAATCGAACGAGATCATCTACGCCTTCTTTGAACACTTTCTGCGGGCGCGGCCCACGGACGAAAAGTGAACGCGCAAATCAAAAACCGTACCACGCCGAGGACCCTGATCATGACCCAGTTTTCACGGACAACAGCGCTGTTACTGTTGGCGCTGTTCATCGGCCTGATGCACTCGGGGCCGGCTTGGTGCCACGATCATACTTTGCACAAGGCGCTTCGAAAGCGGAAGACGCGTCAGCAAGCAACTGCGAAGGCCGCCGCTCCCGAGCGGACCTGCAAGCTCACCATCAAGTTACTCGACGGATCGAACCAGCGGCCCACCGCGGGCGTGGTCCGCGTGTCATGGTCATCGGACGGCAAGCCGCTTGTCTTGCCCGAGTTGATCAAGCGCGAGCAAGGTTGGCATACGATGCGTTCCACGGCGACCATGGACGTGCCGCGAGCCAAACTTCGAATTGAAGCGCTGCGGGGTTTGGAAACGGCTCGCGCACAAGTGGAAGTCGATCTGACGGACAAGAGCCAGGCGGAAATCAAATTGACGATCACGCGATTTCACGACGCCCAAGCCCGCGGCTGGCGCAACGGCAATACGCATTTGCATCTGATGAATCTGACTTACGCCGAAGCGGAACGGTATCTGCGCGAGGTGCCGGCCTCGGACGGGCTGGACCTTGTTTACTTGTCGCATTTGCGGCGAATTCCGGACGAGCGGAACTACATCTCGAACGAAATTGTCGAGAACAGTCTGCCCGGCGGCGACTTGGCCCGATTGTCGCAGAGCGGCGTACTGTTTCGGCCCGGCGAGGAACATCGGCACAACTTCGGCCGAGGCGGCGAGGGCTTTGGCCATGTGATGCTGTTGGATATTGCCAAGTTGATTCGGCCGGTCAGTATTGGACCGGGAATCATGCGGGAGGGGACCGACAGCATGCCGCTACAACGGGGCATTCGTGAAGCTCGAGGCGACGGCGCGACCATTGTCTGGTGCCATAATACGTTTGGATTCGAAGACATTCCCAATTGGATGGCCGGTTTGTTGGACGCGCAAAACATCTTCGACGGCGGCAACCGCGGCAGTTACGACGAGTCGTTCTATCGCTATTTGAATCTTGGCATGCAGGTGCCGTTCTCGACCGGAACCGATTGGTTCATCGATGACTTTTCGCGCGTGTACGTGCCGCTCAAGGAGAAGCTCACCAGTAAAGCCTGGCTGGGGCAAGTGGCCGCCGGCCGTACGTTTATCACCAACGGACCGCTGCTGGAATTCAATGTCGACGACCGGACAATCGGCGACACGGTTGAATTGGCGGCGGCGAAAAAGATTACCATTCGCGGCCGCGCCGTGGGGCGCGCCGACTTTGGCCGTATCGAAGTCGTCCATAACGGCAAGGTGATCGCCACGCAAAAGAGCAAGGCGGCGAAAGGACACTATACGGCAAGCTTGGACGAGACCATGGAAATCACGGAACCGGGCTGGCTGGCCCTTCGCACGCCGCTGAACGAAGGCAAAAACCAGTTTGGCAATCCGCTCTATTCTCATACCAGCCCGATCTATTTCACCATGCAGGGACGCCGGATTTTCCGCCCCGCGGTCGCCGAACAATTGATCGCCGAAACCGAGCAGGGATTGAAGGTTATCAAGGAGAAGGCGGTCTTTGCCAACGAAAAGGAACGGCGGGCCGTCATGGACGTCTATCAGGTCGGCATCGAAACGCTGCGCAAGAGAATCGCGGAATCGAAGCCGTAATCGAATTGTTGACGCGTGCCCCCGAATGCGTTGCTTTGCTTCTGAGGTTCATCTCATGATGGCTACTCGGCTTCATTTGCTGGCTGCCTTGCTTCCGCTGATTGGTAGCGTCCCATCGGTCGCCGGTGTCGAAGAACCGCTCAAGATCGGCAGCCAGCTTCAATTGTTTCTTGATGATGGGCTGATCGATTCGCGGCGCGACGTCCAGTTCGTGCTGCACAGCCCGCAGTCGGCCGAGATCGCGATCCGCATGGACAAGCCTTGGGAAAACCGGCTGATGTACGATCCCGTGGTGATCAAGGACGGGTCCCGGTATCGCATGTGGTATCGGACCAACTTCGCCAGGCCACCCTACTACACGGGATACGCGGAAAGCACGGACGGCATCCATTGGAAGAAGCCTTCCTTGGGGCTGATTGATTTTCGCGGTTCCAAGGAAAACAACATTGTGTGGGTTGGCGACCCCCGCGCGCGCGACAAGCCGTTCGTACTCTCGGTTTTTAAGGATACAAATCCGAAAACGCCGGACGCCGAGCGCTACAAGGCAACCGGCATTTCCGGGTATGGCGGCTTACAGGGATTGGTGTCGTCCGATGGCCTGCAATGGCGTCTGCTGCAAACCCAACCGGTCGTGCCAGCCGCTGGTAAGTATGACTCGCACAACATCTCGTTCTGGGATTCGGCACGCCAGGAATATGTGGCCTACGCACGCGGCTTGGAAAACGGCATCCGCCGGATACGCCGCGCCGCCACGAAGGACTTTCGCAAGTTTCCCGTTCCGGAGTTGATCACGGTGATGAACCCGCCGAACACGAACATCGAACATCTCTACAAGAACGCGGCGACACCTTACTTTCGCCAGCCGGAGATGCTGCTGATGTTTCCCAAGCGATTCGTTCCCGAACGCAAGCTCGACCCGAAGTGGCCGCATGCCGGCTTGTCCGATATTGTTTTCATGTTCAGCCGCGATGGTATCCACTGGGACCGCCGTTTCCGTGAAGCGTTCCTACGGCCGGGGCTCGATCCATTGAATTGGCACGATCGCGCGATCGAAGTTGGCCCGGGCCTGGTGCCCACCGGGTCGAACCAGATGTCCTTGTACTATGTCGAGCACTTCCGCACCGACAGCGTCCACATCCGCCGCGGCGTATTGCGAGTGGATGGATTCGTCTCGGTTCGGGCCGGCTATCGCGGTGGTGAATTCGTGACTCACCCATTGGTGTTCGACGGCCAGCGGCTGGTGATGAACTTCTCCACGTCGGCCGTCGGCAGCGTGCAAGTCGAGGTTCAAGACGCCAATGGAAAGCCCCTACCAGGTTTTCGTCTTGCCGATTGCGCCGAAATTTTCGGCGACCGAATCGAGCACCCGATCGAGTGGAAAACGGGCAACGATCTTGACCAGCTCGCCGGCAAGCCGGTCCGCCTGCGCTTCGTCCTCCGTGACGCGGATTTATATTCGATTCGCTTTCAGCCGAAGTGAGCGAAGAGCCATCGTCGGCGAACCAGCATGGGCAGTCCGGATGCGACACGGAAAGGCTCGGGAAAACAATTAGTGGAAGTAACTGGTCCCAGCGGATAAAATGAAGGAACTGGGCGTAGGAAGAGGACGTTTGCCGGGGCGGCGTATGTTACACAGTCGCAACTGCCCCGCTTCCAGCCATCCATCTCGGGGGCCCAGGGGCATCCATGCTGGTGGAGCGACCGCAGATTGGATTTGAGCGAAAAAGCGGCGAAATCCACGCGTGTGTGCAATCATTGTGACTGCGCCGCTTTCCGTGCCGGAAGTAGGCGAACGGGGCTAACTGGCGGTTCGGGCAGCGCTGGCGGGATGACTTTCTGTCACCATCTGACGCCATCAAATCATTCTCAACGGAATTAGTTGGGCGGCACGCCGAGCGATTCAGTGGAAGTAACCGATGAGGGCGAATAAGATGGCGAAAAAGCGAAGTGAAAATGGCGTGTGCGCCGGCAGTTGCCTCCCGTGCCAATTGGGCCAATTGGGAGTTAGAGGGGGTCGCCGTTTTTGTTACAAAATGGTGCTTGCCCCGGTAAGTGGAAAGCCGCGGACTTCGGTCTCGGTGCGTTTGCGGAAACTTAACAACTTTTTCAAAAATTCTCGTGCCGATAGGCGACGCCCATGTCTCTTATTTGTGACGGGAGAAGATGGCCTGATGAGTAGTTTGGCACACGGCAAACAACAACTCGACCGCAGTTCGACTGCCCGCGCCGGCAACGACGACGATGCCCACGACAGCCTCGTGCATGATCACAACACGCACGAGGATGGACGTGGCGACGAGGAGTTGCTCAAGCGATTCGTGAGCGACCAGGACGACCTGGCGTTTGCCAAGCTTGTCGAGCGGCATGGCGGTTTGGTGATGGGTGTGTGTCGGCGCGTGCTGCCTTGTCAACAGGACTCGGAAGACGCTTTTCAGGCCACGTTCATGGTGTTGGCTCGCAAAGCATCCTCGCTGCGGAAGACGACGGCGCTGGCCGCCTGGTTGCACAAGACCGCGTTGCGGATCGCGTTGCGGGCCCGAGCCAATCGTTCGCGCCGACGCGAACAGTCACTTGAGGCCGGAAGCATGCTCGAAGATCATCCAGCCCTAATGCAGATCGCGACCGACTACGAGCAGTCGACGCTGGACGAGGAACTGAGCCGCTTGCCGGAAAGGCTGCGGCTGCCATTGTTCCTGTGTTGCGTCGAAGGCAGGTCGCGCGAAGAGGCGGCACGGCAACTTGGCTGGCCGCTGGGATCGCTAAAGGGACGGCTCGAGCGGGGGCGTCAACTGCTGCGGCGACGCTTGGCGCTGCGTGGCGTCTCGTTGGTGGTGGCGATCGGCGCTTGGCTGCACATGCAAGAGGCCGCGTCGGCCGCGGTCGCTCCTTCTCTCGTTGCCTCGACGGTGCAAGCCGGCCTGCAATTCGCGGGCGGAAATCCCGTCGTCGGATACGTTTCGCAAAACGCACTCAATCTAGCAAATGGGAGTTTTCAAATCATGTCGATTGGCTTGCTGAAGTCGGTTGCTGTTTCGTTATTGGCCGTCGGTACTCTGACCGTGGCCGGCACCTTCCTGACCGTGCCCGCGAATGCGGGTGGAGGCGAGGATGTATTAGAAGTAAATACAAATTCCGCCGTGCCCGGCGAAGCTACTTTCGTCGCCCTGCTGGATGACGACCGGGAACGAGGCGAGGAGTCACGAAGGGAACGCGACGGAGATCGGCCACGCGAGGGCGATCGTCCGAGGGAAGGTGATCGACCACGGGACGGGGATCGGCGTCGAGAGGGTGATCGGCCACGTGATGGCGATCGACCACGCGAAGGTGAAAGGGACGGTGATCGTGATTTTCGACCGCAGACAGACCGTGAAGCAGCACTCTATCGCATGATTCTTCAGCTTCAGCGGGAAGTTGCTCAACTGCGCGGCCAGATGAACGACCGTCGCGGTGACCGAGACGGTAGCGAGAACCGATCATCCCATGAAGGGGATCGACGTCGTGAAGGTGACCAGCCAGGTGAAAGTGATCGTCCGCGTGATGGCGATCGACCACGTGATGGTGATCGGCGTGACGGTGACCGGCGCGAAGGTGACCGGCCTCGTGAAGGCGAAGGAAACCAAGCCGGTCTGCCCCGTGGTTGGGAACGTAGCAAGGAAGGCAAGGTCTTCCGCGCTTATGACCGCAACGGCGATTTGACCGTGACGGTGGAAGAATGGTTTGCGATGAAAGAAGGACTGGGCGAAGATGATACCGAACGCCGCAAGCTCGAAGCGGCACGCTTCCGTCAAGCCGATCCGAATTCGGATGGAAAAATGACGGCCGCGGAGTTCATCTACTGGTACACGAAAGGCCGCTTCCGCGATGTGCGTGAAGGCCGCGGCGAACGAGAAGGAGATCGCCCGCGCGACGACGATCGTGAGTAAGAGAGTTGCCTGAGTAAACAGGCTAAGGCCTGCACTCCAACGAAAACAAGAAAGCTACGAAGAGCGATGTTCCATTGTCTTCGGCCACGCATGGCCGTCCTGATATTCATTGGTTTGCTCTCGGGTGTTGCAACTTCCAACGCTCAAGACGACCTTCGCCATGAAGCCGCCTCCGCCATGCGGAAGGCGGCGACTTTCTATCGCCAGCAAGTGGCGTCTCACGGCGGCTACGTTTATTTTTACTCGCTCGATCTCAGCCAGAAATGGGGCGAGGGCGTGGCCACGGCGGATCAAATTTGGGTCCAACCTCCCGGAACGCCGACGGTTGGAATGGCTTACCTCAAGGCGTACGAGGCGACGGGAGACAAGTTCTATCTCGACGCGGCCACCGCGGCGGCGGAAGCTTTGGCTTATGGCCAACTTACGTCCGGCGGCTGGACAAACTGCATCGACTTTGATCCGCGCGGCCGGCGCGTGGCCAGCTATCGCAATGGGAAAGGGCGTGGCAAGGATAACTCGTCTTTGGATGACGGACAGACGCAATCGGCCATCCGATTGCTAGTCAACGTTGATCGCGCGCACGACTTCAAGCATGAAAAGATTCACGAAGCCGCCATGATCGCGCTTGACGCGCTGCTCGCCGCTCAGTTTCCCAATGGAGCGTTTCCGCAAGTGTGGACCGGTCCGGTCGAGCGACAGCCGGTCTTGAAGGCCAGCTTTCCCGATTACGATTGGCGAACCGAAGGCCGGATCAAAAACTACTGGAACATGTACACACTGAATGATAACGTCCACGGCTACGTTGCCGAGACGCTGATCGACGCGCACGCGATCTACAAAGATGAAAAATATTTGCGTGCGTTGAAAAAGCTTGGCGACTTTTTGCTAATCGCTCAGATGCCAGAACCACAACCCGGTTGGGCCCAACAGTACAACTACGAAATGAAACCGATTTGGGCCCGGAAATTCGAACCGCCCGCCGTGGCGGGAGACGAGTCGCAAGAGGCGCTAAAGACACTGATGCGAATTCACGGCGTCACGGGTGATGACAAGTTACTGGAACCGATTCCGCGGGCATTGGCTTGGCTCAAGCGATCTCATTTGGCCGATGGACAGGTGGCTCGCTACTACGAACTTAAAAGCAACCGTCCGCTGTACATGTATCGCCGGGGCAAGACCTATACGCTGACTCACGACGATTCGAACTTGCCAGCCCATTATGGATGGAAGATCAAGTCTGAAGTGAAGCAACTCGAAAAGCAGTATCAAGAACTGCGAGCGAATCCTGGAAAAGCCACTGCCGCACGCCGGCCGTCAACGGGTCAAATTCGGGAAATCTTGGCCAATCTCGACGAGCAAGGGCGCTGGGTCAGCACGTATGATGGAAAAGAGCGGTTGGTGGGCCAGGCTAAAATGGCAGCCGGCGCGAAGTATTTGTCCAGCGAGCGGTTTAGCCGCAACTTGACGACTCTGAGCGAGTTTCTGGGCGAGGGGCATCCGTAGGGCACTTTCCCGATGGTGGCCTGGTGGTGGCTCGGCGGGAGTTTGGTGGGGCATCGCGTCGAAAAGAGAGTGCGAGCCTTCCATTTGCCGAACTTGCGAACGGATCGCCGCGCCGGAAGGATACGAAGAATGGGTAGATTTCTGGAGCCTCCCATAAAAACTTTTGCGATACCTTTCTCGTTCGATTGGTGGTTGGACCGCATTTTTCAGAATGGCACTTTTCCGTTGGCAATCACTGCTGAATTCGACGGAGACGATCGAGGCCGTCGTGCTAAACTTCTGTCCACGTAGAGGTTGCTGCCCACATCGCGCTCGACTTGGGCGACATACTTAGCTATGTTCCCGCAAGTAGAATCTCGCGATAATAAGAAAACCGAGGTTTTCCGGCGCTCTGCGTTATGCCGATAAGTGTTGTAACTTGGATGGCTGGGAAGCGTTGCACTTTTTCTCGAGAACTCGTTCTTCACGCTGTCCGAGATCGCCTCATTCTACTGGGCGAATCTCCCCATGAAGCTTCCGTCAACCGCTGTTTGCCGATCATGATCGCGACCATTGCGAACGGCTCCAATGTCTCTTACAAATTGTTGTTGGCAAACGGTTTACATTCCCCCGTGGTGGCAGGATAATTTGGCGATGCCCGTCGCGCAAGTTTGTAAAAGTGGGCTCCTCGACCACGGAATAGCATTCGTCTGTTAGTTCACACTATGGAAAAAGCAGAGCTTCTGAATCTCTACCGGGCGATGCTTACCGCGCGGCGGATTGATCAACTTGAGCAAGAACTCACCACTCGCGGCGAGGCCTTCTTCCATGTCTCCGGCGCGGGTCACGAGGCGTCGGCCGCCCTGATTCCGCATTTGCTGGAACAGGATTGGCTGCATTGCCATTATCGCGACAAGGCGATGATGATAGCACGAGGAGTGACGGCGCGCAGCTTCTTTGACAGCCTATATTGCAAGGACAGTTCGCATTCTCGCGGCCGGCAGATGAGCGCTCACATGAGCGACCCGACCTTGCACCTTATGAGCATCGTGGGGCCCGTGGGGAACAGCGCGCTGCAAGCGGTGGGCGTGGCCGCCGCCATCAAGCCACGGTCCGACAATCCGATCGTACTTTGTTCAGTGGGGGACGGAACAACCCAAGAGGGTGAATTTCTGGAGGCAGTCGCCGAAGCGGTTCGCGGCCAATTGCCGGTGTTGTTTTTCGTCGAGGACAACCACTGGGCCATCTCGACCACGACGCCTCAACAGACCTTCTATTCGCGTCCCGATGGCGATGCCGACGAGTTTTATGGAATACCGATCCATCGGGTTGACGGACGAGACTTGATTTCGGCCGAACAGCAATTGGGCCCGATCGTGGCCGCGATGCGTGATTCTCGCCGTCCCGCGATCGTGGTGTTCGACGTCGAACGATTGGCCAACCACACCAACGCCGACGACCAAAGCATCTACCGCGAAGAAGAAGACATTCAAGAAGCTCGCCAGGAAAGCGATCCGATTTCCAACCTGGAATCGGTGCTACTGGCAGACGGAATATCCGAGCAGGAACTGCAAGACATCCAGGACGCGGTATCCGCCGCGGTTGAAAAAGACGAACAAGAGTCCGCGCTCAGTGCCGATCCTAATCCGCTTACGACGGCAAAGAAGGCTTTGCCCGTCGAACTGACGCATCCTTCCAAGGAAGTTCGCGGCGAGGATGAGGACGGTGAGCTGTTAATGCGCGATGCGCTGCGTGAAGTCTTGCGCCATCATTTGGCGGGCGACGTTCGCGTGAACTTGTGGGGCCAAGACATCGACGACCCCAAGGGCGATGTGTTCGGTGTCACCAAAGGGTTGGGGAACGAGTTTGGCGATCGTGTGCAAAACGCGCCGCTCTCCGAATCGACGATCGTCGGTGTTTCGATTGGCCGGGCCTTGGCCGGCGAGCGACCGGTGGCGTTTCTTCAATTCGCCGACTTCCTACCGCTGGCTTACAACCAGATCGTTTCCGAACTGGGCAGCATGCACTGGCGGACGGATGGCAAATGGACCGCGCCAGTCATTATCATGATCGCCTGCGGCGGGTTTCGCCCGGGACTGGGACCGTTTCATGCGCAGACGTTCGAATCGTTGATGGCGCACACGCCCGGCGTCGATGTGTTCATGCCATCGACCGCTTCGGATGCCGCGGGCCTGCTGAATGCCGCTTTCAAATCGGAACGCCCCACGGTTTTTCTGTATCCCAAGAGTTGCTTGAACGATCCTGAACACACGACTACGGCCAACGTGTCGCAACAGTTTGTGCCTATCGGGCCGGCGAGAAAGGCACGGGCCGGCCGCGACCTGACGCTGGTTTGCTGGGGCAATACGGTGCGGCTTTGTGAAAAGGCCGCCACCGAGCTGGACAACATCGGGATCGAGTCCGAGATCATCGACCTGCGCTGCCTGTCGCCGTGGGACGAACATACGGTCCTCGCCTCGGCGGAGAAAACGGCTCGGCTCGTGGTGGTTCACGAAGACAACCATACTTGCGGTATCGGTGCCGAGGTGCTGGCCACGGTCGCCGAAAAGACCCGCGTGCCCGTTGCGATGCGCCGCGTCACGCGTCCCGACACTTTCGTGCCCTGTAACTTCGCCAACCAGATTGAAATTCTGCCTTCGTTCAAACGCGTTTTGACAACCGCCGCCGAACTGCTGGATCTTGATCTCTCATGGATCCCGCCTAAGGCGGAAGAAGAGGGCGTTGCCTTCGTGGAAGCGATCGGCTCGGGCCCATCGGATGAAACAGTGGAAGTCGTCGAACTATCAGTGCAAGTTGGCGATACGGTCCAGCGCGGTGATACGGTCGCCTGCCTGGAAGCGACGAAGAGTGTGTTCGATTTGACCTCTCCGGTCACCGGCGTTTTGGAAGAGATTTTGGTCGCCGAGGGAGACACGATCGCGGTAGGTGCCCCGATGTTGAAGCTGGCCGTCGACAACGCGTCCGCTCGACCCAAGCCCGTTACGCAAGAGCAACCGGGGACTCCGGTGCTGGTGCGTAAACCGGCCAGCGAGCGGTTGCGGGTTACGCAGCGAACGAGTGAGCCGCGGGCATTTCAAGTCGGCATCTCGTCGATTGCCACCGTCGAGGGCGGACGCTTGATGACCAACACTCAATTGCTGGCCGGTGGTCTGCGTTCCAACGGCAAGAATGGCAACGGCAAGAACGGCAATGGCATGACGTCCGCCGATATTGTGCGGCGGACCGGCATCGAAAATCGGCACTGGGTGAGCGAGGGTGAAGACGCCGTCAGTTTGGGAGTGAAGTCGTGCTGGAAGGCACTCGACCAAGAGGGCCTGATCCCCGACGATCTGGATCTGGTCGTTTGCAGCACCACCAGTCCTACTTCGGTCACTCCCTCGATGGCTTGCCGCGTGCTAAGTGGTTTGTGCGGCGGCAAGACCGACATCACCGCCTCGGCCTATGACATCAACGCCGCCTGTTCGGGATATTTGTACGCCTTGCAATCGGGTTACGATTATTTGCAAAGCGAGCCTAACGGCCGTGTCATGATCGTCACGACCGAGGTGTTGTCGCCGCTGTTGGATCCCGAGGATTTTGACACGGCGATTCTGTTCGGCGACGCCGCGTCGGCGACCATCCTGTATGGCGAAGCGCACTTCGAGAAATCCAAAGGACGCCTGCTGCGTCCCGACTTGTCGGCCAAAAGCGATGGCGACGGAACTTTGAGCGTTCCTTTGATGCACGACGGTTATATTCAAATGAAAGGCCGTCGCGTGTTCACGGAAGCCGTCCGCTCGATGGTCACCAGCTTGAATCGAGTCTGCCAGCGCGAAGGAATTGCCGTCAAGGATCTGAGGATGGTGGTGCCGCATCAAGCCAACCAGCGAATCATGGACGCCATTCAAAGCCGCATCGGTGCCAACGTTTACAGCAACATCAGCCAGCACGGCAACACTTCCTCCACCAGCATTCCGCTTTGTCTGAGCGAACTGATGCCCGGGTTGAACAAGGGCGACCGCTTGGGACTGTGTGCCTTCGGTGGTGGCTTTACGTTCGGTGCGAGTATTGTCGAGGCGTTGTGATTGAACGATGGCTGAACCGTCGGACTCCAACCTGCCTGAATCGCAACTAGAACAAAACGACGATGAGGCGGATTCGCGCGCAGCCGCTGAGTTATCGGAAGAACGGCTCGCCGAATCGAAGCAATACGGCCGCCTGAAACTCTATTGCGGAATGCTCGACACACTTCTCAGCGTTGCGGCCCTCGCCGTGTTCGCCCTCGTCATCGCGCAGCCGCTGGACGATTGGCTTGCGCGGCTACCAGGGCTTGGTTTTTACTGGCTGCGGCTCGCGGCGTTCTTTACACTATTGGCGGCCACGCTGTTCTGCCTAACTTTTCCGCTGTCCTACTACTCTGGATTCCTACTGGAACACCGATTCGGATTGAGCCGTCAGTCGCTCGGCAAATGGATGTGGCGACTGGCCAAGCAAAGCCTGCTTGGCTTCGCCTTCGGATTGCTGCTCGTGCAAGGTCTGTACTTCTTGATTTGGCTGACTGGTTCTTATTGGTGGCTGGCGGCGGCGGCGGGCTCGTTCGTGCTGGGCGTTGTTCTGGGGCAGCTCATTCCGATTTTGATTCTGCCGCTGTTTTACAAGGTAGAGCGACTCGACGATCAGGAATTGACGGCACGATTCGAGAAACTGGCGGAGGGCACCGGGCTGTCGATTGAAGGTATTTACCGCATCAAGTTGAGTGACGAAACAACCAAGGCGAATGCCGCTCTGACTGGATTCGGCCGCACGCGACGAGTGTTATTGGGCGACACGCTGATCGAAGGTTTTACCGCCGACGAGATTGAAGTCGTTTTGGCCCACGAGGTGGGTCATCACGTTTTTCGCCACATCCCCAAGTTCATCGCGTTTGGTTTCGTCTTCAGCACGGTCAGCTTTTTTCTGTGCGATCGAATTCTGTCTATTTCGCTCGGTCCTAGCTTTCAGTATTCCGACCTTCCTGTCTCCGCGCTGGCTGTGCTGATACTTTCCGTGACGATTTTCTCAACCCTGCTGGGGCCATTGAAGAACTGGATCAGCAGGGGCTTCGAGCGCCAATGCGATCAATACGCTCTGGACCAAACGGGACTGCACGCGGCCTTTAAATCCGCGTTTCACAAGTTGGCCGTGCAAAACAAGGCCGACCCCAACCCGCCCGCGCTGGAAGTGATTCTATTCCATGATCATCCGCCGATCTCCGAACGATTATCGATGGCGGACCAATGACCAATCTCAAAACTCCCGCTCGACAGTGGCAGAAGAATCCTTAACCGGCGTAAGATTTTCCGGGCCACTTGCTCCACCAGTTTTGGAACAGTTGCAGTTGCGACTTGGCGAATTGCTTTTGGCTGGAACTGAGTGCGTCGGTGGGATTCAACTGGTACTCATAAGCTGAATCGCCCACCAGTGTCGCCAGATACTTGTAGTAGAGTACCAGGTCCGGGCCTTCGTCGAATGTTGAAAGGACAATGAGGGCATCGTCCAGTTCCTTCGCCAGCCGTTTGGCTTCGGCATCACCCTTGGCCGCAAGCTGGCAGAGTGACAAGAGCCGCAGGACTTCCGTTGGCAGGCAGTTGCCGATACCGGTAATCGCTCCAGCCGCTCCACAGTGCAAGAAGCCGTGAAACACTTGCGTGTCCACTCCCACCATCAGCAGCAAGTCATCATCGGCATGCGTGATGTGTTCGGCCGCATAGCTCAACGCATCAGATCCGCCGAATTCTTTGAAGCCGACTAGATTCGAGAATTCGCGGCGCAATTCGAAGAACAGATCGGCCTTGGTTTCGAAGCCATAGTAAGGGCTGTTGTAAATCACCGCCGGCAATTCGGGAGCCGCGCCCAGAACGCCGGCAAAATGGGCTCGTTGAGCGATTGGCGAGGTTCCTCGTGACATCACGCGAGGAATCACCATCAATCCCTGGGCACCGACCTGCTGAGCGTGCGCCGCATGGGCCGCCGCGCGAGCCGGGTTCTGAGCCCCTGTTCCAACGACGACCGGCACGCCGGCTTCTGCCAATTGGCGAACGCCCTCCTGGCGTTGTTCGTCGGTGAGCAGCGGCCAGTCGCCCATCGAACCACAGTAGACAACGGCGTTCATTCCTGCCGCGATCAGTTCTTGGGCTTTCTTAACAAGTGCCGGGTAATTGGGCGACCGGTCGGCGTCGCAAGGAGTCATGATCGCGGGGATGCATCCGCGAAAGACGTTGGAATTCATGTATCTCACTCCGTCATACCGAAGATAAAAAATCGTGGTTTGGACATTGTGCCTGAGGATGTCCCGACAGGCGAGTGGGGCTGAGCCGCCGAAAATTCGACGCAATCCCTAGACTTTGTCCCAAAACAGGTTTGGGTGGCTGGGGTCGACCAACGGGAGCCCCCAGGAAACTGCGCGGCGATCCCAGCCGTACTTGAGCAATTAGTTTTGGGCCAAAGCCTGGAACAAGTACCCCGGTCAAGCTTCTTGGAAAAACCGGGTCGATAGCCGAGAGGGTTGTTCGGTCTGATACCCCGATATATTCGAATTACCAGAGAATCTTGGCACCGGAGAAGTCCCTGGTAGTCGACCTGCCACCGGGTGATACGTTAGAATAAACGGGTGAAATCATCAATTTGGAGGAATCTCGGATGACTCGATTCATCGTGGTGACAACCCTTGTCGGCAGCCTGATTTTCGCTGGCTGCGATCAACTCATTCCTCCGCCCACGCCTCAGGGATCCGAAACCGCAGGTGGATCGGGCCAAGTTACAGCGATCAAGACAGGAACCACGACGCCCGAGCCGCGAGAAGAAGATCCGCAGGTGGCCGTCACCACGTCGGATGCCGCTTGGAAACCTGAAGATAATCCCGATCCCGGCGGCAGCGCTTTTCCCACCATCAAACAGGGCTCTTTCGGGACGGGCAGTTACAGACCCAAAGGCGGCAGTGTTCCTGGTCGCAGCTTGGGAGCGGCCGTCAAGCAGTTAGGCGAAGCGATTGTCGAATCGCGCGATTACGCTCCCACGCGGGTCGTTTGGATCTTGGATCAGTCCGACAGCGCGGAAGCCATGGTTGGGCAAGCACGAGCCGCGATTAAGGAGTTTTATCAATCGCCCGCCACGGGCGAGAAGGCTTCTAAGTTTGAATTGTCGACGGCGGTCATGGCGTTTGGCTTGAGCCCTACGTTTGTCTTGGAAGAGCCGAGCAGCAATTCGGACGATGTGATCTCGGCCCTGAATTCGGTAAAGAAATCTCCGGGCGGTAGCGAGTCAACGTTCGCGGCGCTCAAGGCGGCCGTTGACAAGTACGGTTCCTTTCGCGGAAAACGGCATGAAGTCATGTTCGTGGTGGTGACGGACGAATCGGGAGACGATCTGGCGGTCGCGGAAGATGTGATCGCGTCGACCAAAGCCGGCGGCTTGCCGATTTATGTGATTGGCGTTCCCGCACCCTTCGGCAGGGCCGCTGGGATCAAGGGGCCGGTGAATTCGGATAACTCGATTCGCCACGGTCCGGAAACAAGGTATGCCCAGCGGATTCAACTCGACTTCCCTGGCGATCCTTACGGATTGGAGTTGATCGATTCCGGATTCGGGCCGTTCCATTTGGAGCGAGTTTGTCGAGCCAGTGGCGGCGGTTTTCTCGCCTTGCGGCCCGAGGGAGGCGACATCGGCTTTCGCAGTTCGTTTGACGGGCAATGGCCGTCGGCGGGCACCGTCCGTTTTCCCACCAATGTGATGCGGGAGTATGAGCCGAAGTATGTTTCGGAAGACGAATACAACGCGCTGCTGGCCGCCAACGGTTGCCTCAAGGCGCTGCACAAGGCGTCGCAGTTGCCGCGAGCCAAAACGCTGACCTATGTGCCAACGCAGTTTTACGTGCGTAGCGAGGCCGAACTGGCCAACGATCTTTCCAATGCCCAAAAGGAAGCCGCGAAGGTAGAGACGACCGTGGATGCGATTTACCAGGCGTTGCGTGAAGGCGAAGCGGCCCGCGGGTCTCTCACGAATCCGCGGTGGCAGGCGTCGTACGACTTGGCGATGGGGCGGATTTGCGCGGCCAAGGTTCGCGCCGAAGGTTACAACGGCATGCTGGCCCTCATGAAACGCGGCAGGACTTTTAAGAACGCCAACAGCAACCGTTGGATGTTGGAAGCGGTCGATCCCGCGGACATGACCGACGCCACCAGTTCACTAAAGAAGCTCGGCGAAAAAGCTCGGACTTATCTGCAAAGTGTGATCGCCGAACATGACGGCACGCCTTGGGCCATGATTGCCGAACGAGAGCTAAACCCGCCCAATCGGTCCATGGCATCTTTTAGCGGTTCCGCGGATCGCGAAAAGAAGTTTCTTATCGGCTGGAATTGGGTCGAAAAAGGACCCAACGAGTAGCCGCCGCTGGAACTTCTTCCAACCGCTTGTTTTGACTTGCAAATCGGGTCGCCGCATTAAAGAATTGGTTCTTGCGGCAACGTGACTCACGGCATCTGTCGGAGTCGCTTGCGAAGCCCCCGACTCGAACCTCTCGAACTCCCCCATGGCATGGGGGAGGATTAAGGACCCATTCATGAAATCCAAGGCTCTACTGTTCTCCGCCGCCACACTGTTGTTTGCCGCCTTCGCCGCGTCGGTCAGTCTGGCGGGTCCCAAGTTCACGGATCCCGAAAAGACCGATGCCGATTTCACCGTTCAGGGCGAGTACTTCGGCGAAGTCGAGACGCCCGATGGCAAAGCCGTGTTCGGCGTGCAAGTCATCGCCCTAGGCGGCGGCAAGTTTCGTAGCGTCGGCTACCACGGCGGGTTGCCCGGCAAGGGCTGGAACGGCGAAAGCCCCGTCCAAGTGGAATCCGAACGGAGCAAGGATGGTACGGTCACCTTCAAGGACAAGCACGGGTCGGGCACCATCAAGGACGGAGTGCTGCACATCGATCTCGGTGCCGACGGTAAAGTGGACGGAAAGATTGAACGGATCGTGCGCGTCAGTCCCACGCTTGGACAAAAACCGCCCGCGGGCGCGGTCGAACTGTTCAGCGGCAAGCAGAGTCTGGAGAACTGGCCCGGCGCCAAAGTGACTGAAGATGGCCTGCTGATGCCGCCCGCCACGAGCAAGAAAAAATTTCGCAGCCACAAGTTACACATCGAATTCTTGCTCCCCTATCAGCCCGAAGACCGTGGTCAGGGCCGGGGGAACAGCGGCATTTATGTTCAAGGCCGATACGAAGTCCAAATGCTCGACTCATTCGGACTGAAAGGTAAGAATAATGAATGTGGTGGGATTTACTCGGTGAAGGATCCCGACGTGAACATGTGCTTTCCGCCTTTGACATGGCAAACCTACGACATCGAATATACGGCCGCCAAATACGAAGGCGAAAAATTGATCGCCAATCCGCGCATGACGGTTCGTCACAACGGCGTGCTGGTTCACGACAATGTCGAATTGCCTGGCGAGCGGAGTACCACGGCGGCACCGTCCCGTCCCGGTCCCAGCCCTGGTCCGGTGTTCGTGCAAAACCATGGCTGCCCGGTTCGTTATCGCAACATCTGGGTTGTTGAAGAAAAATAATGGCCAGAAGCAAGTATCGCGACTTTGAAAAGCCGTTGCCCACGGACGGCGGGCCGGTGGTCGTGAACCCCGGGCCGGCTCTCAAGACAAACGCGGATGACGAGTTTCGACTGGCTCCGGCGGAGAAGAGTGACGAGTTCGTGTTGCGTGAACTGGAGCAGGACCATCCTCCCAAATTGCCGCTGCCTGATTGCGACCGCCAGCAAATCGAGCAGACCATCGCCCACCGCGAGCAGAAGCGATTTTCGTTACGGGAACTGCTCGGGGTAACGACGTTTCTGGCCCTCGGGTTTGGCACCTTGACGTGGTTTCCGTTGCAGGCTTACGTAGGCGTGGTGGGCCTGATGATGGCGGTCTGCATGTTAGTGCTGCTAACTTTTCCGCCCCAATCGCGAACACTTCGAATCGCGTGGGGCACGGCCTTTGCATTCTATTTCGCGGCAGCAGGTTTGGCACTGCTGCGCCAAACGGGAATTTTTTAGTCGTTGTTCACTCCGTGAACAAACGGAAACGTTCTGGTCGCGAAGTGATCAGCGACGATCACTTTGCCCGAAAGGGAATCGCTAGTCGCGCTTTAACGCCGGGCGGCTCCTTCAAGTCGGTGTCGAATGCGCGGATCGGTGTGTTGCCAGCCAAATCCTCTAGAAGTTCATTGACCACAATCTGATAATCGTCGTCGGTCCAAACTTCCTGAGGTCGAAACGTCCAACGTGTTTCTTTCTTTTCAAGAGCCACTCTTCCTGGCACCATCGTGCCACGGCGGTCGTGAACTTCGACCAGCCGAAATAGCATCGGTTGGTCGAGCCCTTCACCGAATTCCAAAACCAGGGGATCGCGGGAACCTGCTTGCGGACGGCGCACCTTCCAGTTTTGAGGTAGCGGCCGGGCGTGGTCTTCCTCAACCGTGCGAAAACTCTTTTTGAAATCGGTTCCCACCAACTGGCCTTCCGCGTCTCGCAACTCGCCGCTAACAACCAGCGTGTATTGTTGGTTGGGGACCAGCACCGGGCCTTCATCCTCGCGCAGGTTGACTCCTTGCTTCACTCGCCCAGGATGAATCCACAGCGTGAACCGCCGCGCATCCGGCGTCCAAAGCTCGGTTCTGCGCCAGGGATCGGCTATCTCTTTGCCTGCGGAATCGAGCAACCGCAGATGTTGAAATATCTCGCGGCCCTCACGCATCGGTTTCGAGAAGTGAATGTAGAACTTCAGCAGGTTCGCCGGCAGCACTTCGCTGGTGGGATAAATTCGCTCGACGACTGCTCGGCTTGAGGGCTTTCGAGCAGGCACTCGATAATCCCGTGTTACCTGCCGGCCCGACGGCAACTTCAGAATCGCTCGGTAGAGATTTTCGTGCCCGAGCCGATAGCGAGGAACAAACACCAGCGCATCGCCTTGCCGTTGGTACTTGCCGAACATCGCCGGTCCCGGCTCGCCGTTTTCGTCGACAAGGCAGAATCGCAGCGTATGCTTCAGTTCGCTTTGTTTGAATGAACCTTGCGGCAACTTCTCCCATGCGCGGGTAGGCAACGGGGCACTGACCTTCACCCGAGTGGGATCGTCCAACGCCTCAATGCGGACGGCGAAATCTCCTCCGCCGGCGGTTGCCGACGCAATCAACAAAGCAGCAGCAAACATGAGCGATTCCAATAACCGGCTTGGGTCAGTACTTAGGGAAGCGCGAGCGGTTCCAGGCTCACTCCGTCTTCGCCCTGTCGCAATGCCAATGCCCGCTTTTCGTCGAGCCGGTCCATTTGCATCACGCCATGGTAAGCCTCAACCATCTCGATCTTGGGCGTGGCGGGCTTGGAGCCCTTACCGAGCCGACGCACGGCTTTTTCATTGATCTCCGCGTTCTCGGCCAGCAAACTTTGCTCGAACTTCACCGTCCAATAGGGACTGGGGCCGAAGGGCCGCTTCTCGTGGTGAAAACGAAACGTGTTGGTCAGCACATACGGCTTGCCGTCCTTTTGGTACACGAACATATCGAGCGGCCGGTTGCCCGAGCCCAATTCGATCACGCTGACACCCTTCACCTTGGCTCCCGGTTGGATATCGTCGAGAGGATACTTGACGACCGGCGTGCAGCTAAAAGCGCCGATCACGTAAGACTTGCCGTCTTCTTTTAGCGGGATCAGCACACTCATCGGTGCCTTCGTTTCCCACTTGCCATGCGATACATGATAAGTTTCCGCGCTGTACAAGGCACCGGCCGCGTCGTGGGAAAGCGGTGCGTCGATGCTGAAGATTTTGGAGGCGAACGTCTCGTTGCCACGTCCCGCGGCCACGATTTGATTGTCGGCCCAGGCCACATCGGTAATGTTGCTGATCTTGACCTTTCCAGCCGAAAGCTTGATACGAGCATAGGTAACTTCGTCGAGTTCAAATTCGCCGATCTCTCCCTTGCCATCGACCGTTAGCAGAACATTACTCTTGTCGTCCTGTTTGCGAACGGCGAAGTAGGCCGTACCCGAAGCCGGATTGACCGCCATGTCGATGATCTCGATCCCGTCGGCCTTCGCGCCCAGGTGGGCGGCCATTTTGGCATCGATCGCGGGAATTGCTTTTTGCAGTCCGCCCTTGGCCGACGTATCGCCCGTTTGAATGGCAAAGATCTGGGAACCACGTCCGTCGCCGATCAGCAGGACGCCTTCATCCGCAAAGCTGATCGCGTTGATCGACTGAATATCCGGCTTCCCCGTCTCGGTATCCTTGAGGACGGCACCCCATGTCACCGAAGTCAAACTGATCCAAACCGCGCTGATCACGAGCAATCGACAACAAGCCATCATTTCTATTCTCCTGGATTGGTTTTGTGGGCGGGGTGCGAAACTGCTATAGCGTATCAAGGACAAACCCGTCTAGCTACAACTTGCTGGCGAGGCCGTGCCTTAGACCACTTCGAGCTATCGCTCGGCCCCAGCCGCGTCCCCGGCGTCACTGCCCCTACCTGTATTGTAGGGAAGCAAACGGCAAACCGGCTAGTGCCGGGTTCGATCGCCGATTAGTGGATTATTTCCCGCGAAAATTGGCAAAAGTTCGACCGCCAGCCAAGAAAACATTCGTGTCCGCGTCGGCGGCGGTGAACGGCCAACCCAAAGCGGCGCACTTCGCCATGTGTAACATACGCCCATCGCCAAACATCCCCCAGTAATTTCTTCACGGTACTTCCTTAAAAGAAACTGCCCTAACAGGTTAACGGCCAAGCCGCCCCGCTGGTCCGCTGCCCAACGACTGCAAAAACGTTTGCAATCGCACAACCATTTTGCAATGGTCCAGCACGCTCCGGACGTACGCTGAGCGCGAACCAATCGGTTAACGCCCCAGGCACCCAAGAGCAACAGGGGCACCAGCCGCCCGGTGAAGAAACAAACCTCCACCGTTCATTCCTTCATTTTACAAACTCCATTGCAATCGGTACACCGTTAGTTTGAAGGACGTATTTCACCCTCCCTCCGGGAGCGTCGGCGTAGCCGGGGAGTGCCACTTCACTTTTCTTTTCACCTTGCGGCTTTCACATTCTTCCTTCCGGATCTCGTCGCTTTGGGCTTCTGAAACCCATACGGCCGGTTCAGTTTCACCGCGATCGCACGAACACCAGGGAACATCGGCGGTTAGCTGTTAGCGCTTGGCGGTTAGCTCTTGTCGGCCGGTTCGTCCGCGGGACCCCGTGGTTTAGGCGGCCAGACTGTATTTTTAGAACAGCGTCTCCAAAAGATCTGATCGCCAGCTTCGTGCCCTGATGGATTGCAATCAAATTATGGGTGGCCCGGGTGGTGGCCCTTTCCGCCCTGGCCGCATGGTTCCCCCGATTGATCGCCAGCTAGGCGGCCTGACTACGTGCCCTGATGGATTGCAACCAAATTATGAATCAAACTATGGGTGGCCCTTTTCGCCCCGCCAGAATATCGAGCGTCAAGCGATGATGGGGGCTGAGTACGGGCGCGGATCGGCCGTCGTCGCTGGATCGGTTACGCGGATTTGGCAGTGGAACCAGCAGCGAAGTTGTCCCTTGATCGTCGGATTGGTTCACGGGATCTGGCCGTGAAACCGGGGGCGTGGGTGATGGGCCTTGCTCACGCTCCACCGTATGTGGGAGCCCAACCCGCATGCGGTCCGGATTTATCTTCCGCATGTCTTCTTCGTCGTAGTTCAATACGAGTTCGCTCGGCACGAAGAGGCCCACATAGGCAATCATCGTCATCAGGCCGAACATCACGATGAAGAGGACGCCGCCAAAATATGAAGCGAATTTCTGGGCCCTCTCGCCGAACAGCCAGAGTGCCTTCCAGGTCCAAGGTTGCCACTTCATCAGGTCCCAAGCGTGGCGAGTCAGGTAAATGATCGCAAACCCCATGGCGGTCCAGAAAATGCCGCAAAACAACGTCTTCAATACGTGAGGATGGTAGTTGTCGTCCCAATAGCCGGCACCTTGCATATACTCGTGCCGTTCCAAGCTCAAACGCCAACAGAGCAGAGAGAGGGTGACCAGCAACAGTCCCGCGACCGCGCCCCTCACCCAAAGCCGTATACGCTTGGATGATAGAATTGGGCCCTTCGGGTATGGCTTTTGAATTCCGATTTCGGAGGCGCCATGCACAACCGGTTGTGCCTCGACCAGTTCCGCCACCACGTGGCTTGGGTCAGCGTTCACGACTTCGTCGGACTCCACAATTTCGGCCATCACCACGGGAAACGCCTGCGGCGGTTGGATGGGTTGCACCGGGGCGTCTTTGCTAACCGACAGGGCTTGTTGTTGATTGCCGGGAATCAACAATCGACTTCCGCAGCTTTTGCAATAAACCGTCTTTCCTGCAAATTCTTCGCCAGTCGAGAAGCGCCGTCCGCATTGGCAAGCAAAGGAAATGGTCATACTGCGCGTTGTCCGGTTATCTCACTAGAAGAGCCCGCACTCGATTCTATCGCGACATTGGACGATTAGCCACCAGCAAAAAACCGCTGGACGGAATGCCAACAGGCAACGCTGGTTCCGCTGAAGCATCCGCTTTCTACTGATAATGGCGCACGGGCGGCTGCAATCGCGGAGACACGAGACGAACGATAAGAGCGAGTGCCGAGCGATGCGACTCACTGAAAGGCTGGAGGTGATGCCTTGCTGCCAGTGGCGGGCGCGGAGAGTCGCTTCTTGCGGTTTGCAGCCCTTTTTACGATCAATATTCAAGTCCTTAAATTACACCAACTCGAGAGCTACTGCCAATTCCTCGAAGCTGCTAAATACTTCTCTCCACATTTCGTCTGGCGTCCGCTCATTGGCGACAACCCTGGGTGAATCCATGGTTTTGCGATAGTCTAGGGCAAGCATGAGGTCATCCCCATGATGTCTGTTTTCGGCGAGACAAACGGCAAGAGTCGCGTCCAACCAGGGAAGGTCGGGTTTCTCATGACGTTGAAAACTGACTTTGACATCGTCATTTTCTTCTTTTAGCATTTCGAGAAATATTGGATCATCCACTTCTCGTAACCTCACAGCAGCCGTGACAGGGGAATTTTCCCGAATGGCTTCAAGTTCCAGTAGGAAGTCAATCGGACCATCTAAGATCGGTATTTTCGCCTCAATGACCGAATCGCTTGGCTGTTTCCACCGACCAGAATCTACTAGTTCAACTAAAAGAGTCGGCAGAACAAGATCTTCTACAAGAACAGGCTGCACGAATATTCTCCGACTAACTGCGATGTACTCATAACCTGTAATTACGCTTCACTTCAGAGGATCGAACAGCGCTTGCTTGGGCAATGTCGAAATGTTGGCTTTCATGTCGAACAACTCCGACAACGCTTGCACGAGTGTGATCCCTGTGGGGTCAGTTTTTTGGCGTTTTTGGCCGTTCAGGTTGCTGGAATGTAGGCGGAGTTTGGAAGTGGTATTTGAGAAAGAGGCATCCTTCGCGAGATTGGAGTTATCACAGTTCCAGTTCGCGTGGCA
>JAJDEH010000077.1 GCA_029259935.1 Planctomycetota bacterium | reverse complement strand
TGCAAGCCATCGTAGCGGGCGGCCACGGCTGGTAGAGATCTTGTGTCTTGACCGTTGTACCCGAAGGAGGAGCCGTATGAGTAGACGCTCACGTACGGATCTGTGCGGGGGGCGCCAGCAACGGCGGTCCCTACCGCGATTCTCTTTTGCATTGAGGCGATGTGCTGTACCCCAGGTGGATGCCTCGCACGAAACGTATCTGCCCGGCCGGCGAAGTGTTTCATGTCCTCAATCGCGCGGTCGCTCGGCTGACCATCTTTGAGAAACCGGATGACTATGATGGGTTCCTCCGTGTCTTGGAACAGACGTACGCCGAGATTCCCCTGCCGATCTTCGCCATGGTCGCCATGCCGAACATCGTGCACACAACGAGTGTTGATTGCTAGAGCAACTTATCAAGATCTCTCGCACCATGCAGGACACGGTAGATAAGTAGTTCGCCTTGGAGAAGTTCGTAGAAAATGATGTAATCGCCGACGGGAAAGCTCCGCAGTCCGCGACGATACTGATCCTGATTGGTTCCGATACCCGGTTGCGTGACGAGAAGCTCGTAGACTTCGGTGAAACGGTCGACTAGCTTATCCGCGGATTGTTGGCTGTCTTGAGCGAAATAGAGCCAGATGTCAATGACATCCGCCTCGGCCTGTGGCGTCAGTCGATAGGGAGATGCCATTATTCTTGGGGATGCTCAAGCCTGCGTCGGCCCTCGGCCTTGATCTTGTCCGGGTCCCAATCGACGCGTTCCCCGCGATCGGCTTGTTCGAAGCTTCCTTGCAACTCGCGGCGTAGCCACTGCTGGAAGAGCAGTCCCTTATCTTCGTCGATCAGCAGGTAGACCTTCTTGCTTCGGTCGTCTTCGACCTTGAGGGGAGTACCATCTTGATCGACGCCGGATCGCATTTCGTCAGTGATCTTAGGAGCCATGACACCATTGTACTAGTGGATCGGAATCGTGGCAAAGGTCGTTTGTTGGAAGCCATCGCCGCGATGTCGCCTGCTGTATAGAAGCACGCAGGCCATGAATGTAGTTGGACCGCCTGATCTAATTTGGCGGTGAGTTTTGCCCTGATCGCGTCCATGTCGAGAGGGGCAACGTCTCCACGGTCTGCCTGGGGCAAAGTAAGCCGTTGCGGCAACGGCTATTGCGCGAAAGACCGGGCAGGTCTCGGGCAACTTCCATTTCACGAAGAAAGCATCGCAATTGCTAGCAAAGCAAGCGGCAGGGACGATCGAAGACGCGGCTAGCAATTAGGAATTGCGTCACACAATCCTCTCTAGCGCTCAGCCGCTCAAATCGGGCTGATGCGGGGGTTACAATTTCGTTACGCTGATCGCAGTCTGTCCGGATAGAATTCAAGTGAGGCAGTTCCTCAGACCAATACGAGCTATCACTCGGACTTGAAAACCCGCTCCTGTTGGTCGCTAAACTTGACTCAAGTGCAACGTCTTTGATGCATCAACTAACTTAGTCTGGATTTTCTTCTCCCTCGTCAATCGGAAGCCTCACTCATGCGGATCGCGACTGGTTTGATCGTCACGTTTGTCCTTACGCTTCCTGGGCTGGCTGATGAAGTCGAACAGCCCGAACAAATCGATTGGTGGTCGGTCAAACGGGACGTGGTCGAGCAAGCGTTTCGCCGCGATATCGGCCAATGGGCCGGCGAGTTGGAAGCGCGTGAGTTGCCAGATCGTCTCGGTCACCTGGTTCGGGCGTACAGCGTGTTCGTTCGTGCGGGGCATGATGAAGCGGTTCGCCGGGCGATTGACAAACTCGCCACGATGCAAGAGACCGCAAACGAGCATCTTCTGTCAACGATGGCCGACGATTTGATTGGTCGCGAAGACTGGAAAACGGCGCTCTATTTCGTAAAGCACGTGGAACGGGCTCAGCCGGGTTGGGGATACGTACTCATCCGCCATTGGGCCAAGGAGGGTGACGCTGACGAGATCGACGCCTTCCTCGCCAAGCGAAATTCGAACGACTTCTGGTTCCGCGAGCGAGTTCGCTTTCGGCAAGACGCAGGTACGCTCGACAAGTTGATCGACGAATTGGTGGAACAGGTGGAGGAGCAGCCGACTGAACTGGCACCGGTACGCCGATATGCCGCGGCGATCCGGGAGGCGGGAGCTAACAAACACGATGTCAAATGGCTGATCATGGCTTGCCGGCCCGGGACCGCCTTTGCCAAGCTGCAACTGGGCAGGGAAGTGCGGTTTGCACCGGAAGTGGCCGCCGTGTTTCTTCAGCAATCGCTCGACACGCCCTATTCCCGGGACGATCAAGCGGCCATGCAGCAGCACATGTCGATGAACCCCGCCGCAATCGCGCGCCCCGATCCGCCGTCGTGGGAGCCGACCCTGCGCGGCTGGGCGAAGCAAGACTTGATGATGCACTACAAACAGTTGGGGCTGGCAAAGAAAGCACAGAAGCTGCTGGAAGAGCTGACCGCCGATCATCCCAACGGGCTCGGCCACCTGGCGTTATCCAGAATGGCCGGGCAGATCCAGGCCGCGTCGGGCGCGCAAGTTGTCAAGGGCCGGATCCTGGAGGCGGAAGAAGAGAACAAGAGGAGTTCGTCTTATTGGCGCGGTCGCGGCGAGTATTTTGTCGGCCGCAAAGATCACGATGAGGCCCTGCGGGCCTACAAGAAGGCGCTCGAGCTAGCCGACAGCTTGGATGAACGAGTGTGGGCCGCCGACTCCTATTCTCGCCACTTGGAAAGAGTCAAAAGCCGGCAGGCGGCGATGAAGATGCTTTGGAGCGAGTACCAAGCAGCGAGTGACGAGGTTTACGTCGATCGCTTGGTGCGGATGATGGGTCCTGATTTTTATCGCCAGCACGAAGAAGATTTCTGGAAGTACTTGGCCGCTCGCAAGTCCTGGGAAAGGCCGCAACGCATGATTTGGAATCTGGCCCAGGACGAGTTGAAGCAGGGCCGCGCGGATGCGTTTTGGAGACGCGCCGAAGTGCTGGCCCAAGCGCCGGACGCACCCAATCGCGCCAAGGTGCTGGGCTGGATCATGACACGTACGCAGGCCAAAGCCCGCGCGATTCCGCTCTTGCGTCAAGCGGTCGAGAAACTGGACGACCAGGGTGATCGCCGATCCGCGGGCTTTACTCTGTTCGAGGCCTATTTGGGAACGGGCGATTGGAAGGGCGCGGAAGCAGCTTGGCAACTCGCCCGCAAGCAGCTCACACCCAATGAGACGCCACAGTGGCTGGGGGACATTGCGACATGCGCCGCCAGGGCAGGTGCGCGAAAAGACGCCATGCGGTTGTGGAAGGCTCACGCGAATTTGGATCGTGGCGTGACGGAGGATATCGACGACATGATCGCGGCGGGTATGCGTGACGAATTATTGGCGTTCTACATGCAAATGAAAAAGGACGATCCGCACAGCAGCGCGCCTGACCGAGCGATCGGGTTGATCCATTCTATCGATTGACGAGCGACAAAGATTTGGCACTCACGATCGACGTCGTTGCGAGGAACGTCAAGATCCAGTGGATATCTGTTTAAGGCTTGGCAGACGGATGATGACCACCGTGCCCAACAGCGCCAGCGTCACGATGCCTAGGCTGTACGGAATGGCCAAACCGGAAAAGTAGACCGTCGTGGCAACGGCGATTGCGACGACCAGCACGGCCTTCAACTTGATGTCCGTGCGAATGGCCCGATGCTGTTGCCAATCTTGGAGGATCGATCCGAAGATCGGGGATCGCAGCAGTAGCGCATGAAGCCTGGGTGAGCACCTGACAAGAAAGTAACTAGTCAGCAATAAGAACGGAGTGGCCGGCAGGCCTGGTAGCAGCGCGCCGAGCGCTCCCAGCACGAAGAAGAGCGCCGCCAGGATGTAATACAGAACCTTCCGATATCCCGTAACCGCGGGCGCGGCGGCTGAGTGCAATCGACGGCGCGGCCGGCGTTCAACACCCGTGACGGTTGCGTGCCGAGATCGCTCAATGGTGGTTGGTGAAATCATCGGAAAAGCGGTTCGCACATGATCCAGCTAGTACTTGTCAGTTGTTAGTTTTCGGGTGGCTGGGGTCGAACAACGTAAGCCCCCG
>JAJDEH010000076.1 GCA_029259935.1 Planctomycetota bacterium | reverse complement strand
CGGTAGCGTCGGAGAAGATTCCCACTGCGACGGTATTTTCGCCCGTCGCCTCAGATGTGTTTCCAATGGCGGTCGCATTGGTCATCGTGGCGTTAGCCCCGTTTCCGACCGCTACCGAACCGTTCCCTGAAGCGAGAGTGCCGGCTCCATAGGCCGTGGCAGAATTCCCTGAGGCAGTGGCCGTATTGCCGGCGGCCGTGCCATTGCCCGCGTTTGCCGAAGCGCCAAACTGGTTCCCCGCATCGCCGCCGACGAACTGGCCGTATGCGGCGGAACTGCCCGCGGTCGCGAGTGCCATGCCCGTCGCAATCAGCCACCGAATTGACAAATTGTTTGCCGCCATCAAGTTCCTACTCGTTCGCCGGAATCCAAAGTCGGGACGTGCGAATTCGCACACCTCTTAATTATCGGTTCGAAGGCGCGCGTTATTGACTTTAAAGCGGTTATTCGCTTTGGTGGCTCGACGGCATGTGAAGATGTTCCGATTTGGGAATTTGTATCGCTTACCCAGTTCCAGTCGGAACGACGGTTGTGTCAGGTCAAGAAGGGAAGGCGGCGCGCCGGATGGAACGGTGTTGGGGGCCAGATAAAGGGGACATTCTACTTTGTTTGATGTCTATCGAGGGCGGCCTCTCGGGCGGAAACTTCGTAGCGAAAGTCGTCTAGATCTAGACTTTCGGCCACGCATAAAACCGAAACTCTTGACGAGTTTCGCTACGGTTTTTCGAGTTTTGGGACAAAGCCTAGTTATCGGCGAAGAGTCCACATCCAGTTTCTGGCAAGCCCTGGATCACTGAGTTCTCGGGGAAGAGCTGTTTCAGCGCGCGAACGAGTTGGGGGCGAATCATGTCGAAATCCTCGCCGCCAACCAATTGATCGTCAACGCCTATCGCAAGAATGTTGCACTCGAAGCAGTACAGCACATCCGCCGTTTCACCGTTGCGGGTGAATTGCATTCGTACACCCGGTAAGGGCAGGCATCCCTTCCGCATGGACCATCCGTAATTCCGAGCATCGTTTAGCGAACGAATGATCCCGTTTGCCATCTCGCGTTGAATTGGTATTGGGCCGTCAACAATCGGATAGTCGCTGAGTTTCGCCTGACTCCATCTGACATCCAGGTTGGAGGAATCAACTAAAAATACGTCCACCTTGTCGGCATTCGCGATTGTCAGTCGAACCTCCTCCGTGCCAAACAATTGCTTGACCTGTTTAGCGGAAAAGTCTTCTGTCTGACTTGGGTGAGGCTTCAAACCCATATCGATCGCGATTTCGTCTAACTCGGCTTGCCTGCGCATCTGCTGAGCGTATTGCCCCAACCCCTTAACCGCAAAGACGCCGGCCAGCACGGCGAGGAAAACTCCGAAGACAGTGTGCTTCACATTCATTTTTGCGAAAGACTGTAAATGGGCCACTTATGCAGTGAGAGAGATTCTGCCTAACACTAGGTTGGGACAACCGAGTCGTCAAACCGCTCACAACCATCCCGGCACGTGTTTGGCCAGGATGTGGCGGTGGGAATCCATTGGCATTTCGTGCTTAGGATCGTTCGCGAAACAAGTGTCGCGTTTTGATCAGCCGTTGGGCGTTAGCCCCGGTTTTTCAGAACCGGACGCCATCGCATTCCAGCTAATGGGAAACTAATTGCCCGAACGATCCTTAGTCGGATGAATCGGAATTCTGAGGCCGAATCGAAACCAGTAACTCGACAGATTTGTCGTCCAGATTGTCAAAGATAGCTGGATTTCCGTTGAGAGTGAAAGTCGTACAAACCTGACGAATCCAGTCTTCACTCTCGCTCGTCGAGGGAACCATGAAGTGCATCTTGCCCATCCACTTTCGGTCAATTGTACTCCATTCAAATAGCCACGAGTCGCCAGTAGATATGAGCGTGGCCTCCAGATCTTGTCGCCAAAGATACTCGATTGACTTGATATCGGTCGGGCGTAGCGAACGCTGCTTCAGAAGATATTTGTGCCACCGCAATTCCTCATGCGACATGGCGAATGAGAAATCAGACGATGCTGCATCGAGAATAGCCTTGTGTATTCGCGGAGCGGTCCATTCCGCCTTCTCGGGAAAATCACTGGCCCCCGGTACTGTGAAGAAGCCCTCATAGCGATAGGGAATCTGAAAAGAGAGAACGCGGTTGGCATCATCAAAAACAAGAAGCTGTCCGTGGAGACCACTTTCCACATCAACGTTCTTGGACAGTGACTCAGGCAACGCAAACGAAAGCGGGCCAACTTGGCAAGTCACGAAAGGGCTATCCGACGGCCCGCTGACTAACGCCTTGGATGGGATTTGGTGAACGTTGGATGAGCCATCGGAGTCAACTATAACCCAGAGTATATGCGGTCCAAAGCGAATTGAGCATGCCAGGGCTCCGCACAAGACAGCGAGGACAATCAGAATCGTTCGTAGGGAGAATTTCAAACGCATTGGATGTTTTGCCGTCGAGTTTGGCCAACGGGAGATGTCGTGGTCGTGGCCCCGGGTCGCGATGCCAGCCGAATCTTACTTCACTTTCAGCACGCCGGTTCTTCGTTGTCACGCCCATAATTTATATCACGAAACCGCCCTTCCAAAAGAAAGTCCTGACGGGACGGCTTGGCAGGCAAGCAGCGAACGTGCGTCGCAACGGCAAATGGGCCGCCAGCGCGATCGCGGATGAAATGACCTAATCACCCAAGCCGAACGATGAAAAAAATCATTCTGCCTGCCGTCATTCTGCCAGGCTCTTCATCGAGGCGAAGGCTTTGCTGCCGCGCTTGGACTTTCGAACTTGCCGACCGGTCAATGCAGTCGAAAAGTCGGGTGCCGCGGGCGTCCCATTTTTTCTTGTTGTTTTGCCAAGTTCCAACGTCAGAGGATGTGAATTTCGGACAGGATCAACAAGATGGACAGGATGAGTACGCACCAGGAAGAGACGCATATCTTGTCAATCCTGTTCATCATGTCCTGACCGTGACCCCACGCCATGCGTTGGAACCGTTTGCCGGAATTGCGTAGAATGGAGGTTGGATGGGGCTTTCGTGGCTTCGGGGATCAGCAAGATTGGTTGAGCAATCAGGCACTCCAACTTCTTGAACTTCTCGATGACCGATCCGTCGGATCTAATCTACATTTCTCATTTCTGTCGTAGTACTGTTTGATCCCCACATTTCTGTCATTCGAGATGAATACCTCAATTATGCGCGAATCTGTCGACTCTAACCTTCCTCCCAACCCACTTGTTGTGCGACTACGAAGCAAGGGCATGGCTGTTACTCAAGAGTATTATGGCTTTTCGGGAACTTGCGAGGACGCCGAAGGCGGTATTACCTATGAATGTGGCACAGAGCACGACGGTTCATCTTCGCTGAGTGTGCGGTCGAAAAACGATCCTCAGGTCAAATGGTTTCATCGACAAACTGCTCGACAGATTGTAGGTTTGATATTGGCAGCCAAAGCACACTTTGATTCCGGCACGTCCACAAGCTGGTTTGATTCATTGGTTGCCATGGATAAAGTGGACCTAGACAGAGAATAGGGATGGGTAGGACGCTAAGGGAGTGCCCCCTTGGCTTGTGAGCCAAGGTTCCATAGAGGGACAATCCAGAGAAGGGACATTCTACTTTTTCGATTTCTTTCGAGGGCGGCCTCTGGGGCGGAGTGAGGATTCGAGGCCCAGGCGACGCGCGGTTTGCTTCTGCCACCGCTCGCTTCCGTAGGGCGTCCCGCGGGCGACGCAATTGCGGAGGGCTTTCAGTTCTGGCTCGGTTAGCGGCTGGTTCACCCACGCCAGCCAATCGTCGGGACGACGCACGGGGCCGGCAGCCAGCGGGGGCTTTTCGATCTGTTTCGGAGGTGTGCCCAACGACGACCAAGGCCAGCGCTGGGCCTTGCGGACGGGAAGCGATTTCGCGCGTACCGGGTTGCGTTCCACATAGCGCAGTACCGTCAGGTAATGTTCGTCTTGCTGGACAGGAAAAGCCTTGAACCGGCCCTGCCACACGTGGCCGCTAGAATCATAGTGCCGGTGATAGCGCCGCACGTGCGCGGTCAGCAGCCACTGCATCCAACGGCTCAAGTCACCATCCTGACGGGGCCACAACATGAGGTGGAAATGATTGGGCATCAAGCAGTAGCCCAGCAATCGCATGGGAAGCCGCTCACTGGCCTGCATGAGAAGTTCGAGAAAAGAGGCATAGTCGTCGTCCTGGTGAAAGACGACTCCCCGCGCATTACCCCGGTTGAGTACGTGATAACACATGTTTCCCTTGGAGGCTCGCGACGTTCTTGGCATGCCTTCAAACTAACAAACCCAGCACCCCCCGTCAATAAAGCAGAATGTCCCCGTTTTAGTCCCCGTTTTAGTTGTTTTGCCAAGTTCCAACACCAGAGGATGTGAATTACGGACAGGATCAACAAGATGGACAGGATGAGTACGCACCAGGAACAGACGCATATCTTGTCAATCCTGTTCATCATGTCGCCAAAGAGTTCTTCCTCCGCCTGACCGTGACCCCACGGCATACGTGGAACCGTTTGCCGGAATTGCGTAGAATGAAGGTTGGATGGGGCTGGGCAGCTAATCACTGTTGGACTGTGCCGACAGTGGCACCCGACCAGACGGACCACTGGTAGCTCGGTGAAGGAAGCTGCGATTCGTCATGCGAAGCGACAGCATGTCGCGTATTTCTTGACGTGTCGGCGAGTCGATTTTGTTCGCAATCATTTCGGTCGCAATTTTTCAACAAGCCGCTGAAAAGCCAGGGAATTGGGCGGGGGCTGTATGTTACAGAAGCGCGAGTGCGCCGCTTTGCCCGCCTGGTTGATCTTTGACAATTCGGAACTTAGCAAACGGCGAAAAGAGTTCGTCAGGTTGACAGCTACGCTCGCCATGGATGTTGTGCCTTGTCGCAAGATGTTCGGGCCGGCATCCGTGGCTGATCGTGGTTCTAGCTTTCGCCGCCGGCCACGCCATTCGGTGGCGACCGTTAATAGATGAACGGAAAGAAAGCCTTGGTTCGTTCTTCCCATTGATCAAAGTCGCCTTTGTATCTGTCTCTCAAATACCTTGAGAGCGAAGGGATAAAGAAGAAAACAAATCCCAAGGTTAGCACCGAGGGAATGAACAACGCCCACAGGTTGCGCGTCAGGATTGCCCAGCCAAGGCACCAGAGCGAATCGCCGAAGTAGTTGATGTGGCGCGCAAAGCGGAACAACCCGCCCGTGTAAAGGCGTCCTTTGTTCTCTGGCTTTTCCTTGAACCGCTTGCGTTGCAGCTCCGCACCGGTGTTTAGGAAACTACCTAAGACGTACATCGAAATCCCGGCCACATCCCAAATGTCGAGGCTGGATTGTGATCCTGCTCCCAGCAGAGGGAATCCTATTTGATACAGCGCACAAGCGAACATGACGGGTATGAATTCCTCCCAGCCAAACTTCCTCTTCAGCAAGACAAACGCCGCGAACGTCATGCGTACCCAAAGAACCAACCCAAACGACAACAGCATCGATCGGCGCCGCCAATTACCGACGTCACCATCAAGACCGATCCACCCTGCCACCGCGGAGTATCCGCCGCCAAAAAGAATCCACCACGCCACTCCAACGAGCAGAAGATGTAAGAATGCCCACAATGTTCGAGGAAGGAACGATGTCTCTTTGGCACCATGCATCAGGTTTGTGTCCGTCGCCTAAAAATCAATGGACTGAACGCGGATCAATAGTGGTTGGTAACCTAGGGTTTGTCCCAAGCCTCGGGCGGAGTCGCTGGTCCTTTTCACGCCGCTTGCCATCACTGCTGGTTTCGTCCATAGCCCGGTTTCGGCTTGCCGTCATCACTCAGCTTGTTGCACGCCCAGAGCATGCCGCGAGTCACCAGGTCCAAATACACATCCTCGCTCATCGTCTCGTTGTGGTGTCCAATCGTGGTGCCGAAGATGCGACCCTTGCCGTACGAATTCGTCCAGATGCAGGTGTGGTCTTTCTTGGTGTCCTCGCCATAAGCGCTGGCCAACGGCTTGCAATGGGGCCACGTCTTTTCGATCTTGTAGAGTTCACCGTTGGGCGTCTTCCAGACCTTGGGGAATCCTTGCATCACGGGATGATCCGTGGCCAGGTTCTTCACCGCCAGCGGCCGGTGCTTTTCGTGGCTGAAGGAACTCACGCCGACGACCTGCCGCCAATTGTCCGTCTTGGCATGGCGAAAGCTGTGTACGGAGCAGTGGATGATCACGGCGGGAGTTCCGGCATGATGGGCCTGCGCGACGCGCTCGACAAATGCCACGTCCGTCACTCCACCGAAGCAGATGTTGTGCACGACCACATCGTAGTCCTTGGCCCAATCCGGCGACTTGAACAGTTCGATCGCTTTATTGCGATTGGCCCCGCCTTGGTGGGCAATCGTCCACTCGATGTTCGCACGCGCGGCGATGCCTTCGGTCAGAATTTTCTTTTGAGAGTCATAGTCGTGGCTGCTGCCGCCCGTGACCAACAGCGCTTTGATCGGCTTGGCGTTACCGTCGTCTTCCGCCATGGCGAGACGGAACGAACACAGAATCGCGACGCCGGCCAGGCAATTCAATAAGTGACACGATCGATAGTTCTTCATGGTAGCTCCTCATTTGACTCTACAAGTTGTTATTTTTTCTTGAAGATCGGTGGTGCGTCGTACTGCTCGCGCAGTTGATCGAATTCAACCGCGAGGGAGTCGCGAACTTCGCGATAGGCCGGATCGTCATGCACGCTCTTCATTTCGCCGGGATCACGCTCGAGGTCAAACATGTTCCATTCGTCGGTCCCGGGGAAATACATGAGCTTGTGGGTGTGGGTGCGAATGCCAAAGTGCCGCGGCACTTTGTGCTCGCCGAATTCGTAATACGTGTAAAAGAGTGACTGACGCCAGCCATCCGGCGCGCCCTTGAGAACCGGCATCAGCGAGCGGCCTTGGACTTCTTTCGGAACATCCAAACCGGCCATTTCCAGAAAGGTCGGAGCATAATCAATATTCTGAATCAGTTCCTTCGGTTTGGAACCAGGCTTCACGACCGTTGGCCAGCGGATTAGGAACGGCATTCGAAACGACTCTTCGAACATCCATCGCTTGTCGTACCAGCCATGTTCGCCGAGAAAGAAACCTTGGTCCGACGAGTAGATGACGACCGTATTGTCGGCCAGCCCGTTGTCGTCGAGGTATTTCAAAACTCGCCCGACACTTTCATCAACGGCTTTGACGGTGCCAAGATAGTTACGCATGTAACGCCGATACTTCCACCGCACGATGTCCTGGTGGCTCAGCTTACCGGACTTGAAGTCCGCGAGGAACGCTTGGTTCCGCGGCCTGAAGTGTGCATTCCACGCTTTCTTCTGTTCCGCCGTCATGCGATTGTATTCCGGAGTGCCGTAGCGGTCCGGTTTGGGAAGCTTGACGTCGCCTCGTTCGTCCTTGCGCACCTTGGCGTCATAAGCCCAGTCGAAGTGACGGTCGATTTCCATTTCGTTTTTCGCCAGCGTGCCGCTGCGATTGGCATAGTCGTCGAACAGGCTGTCGGGTTCAGGAATCTCGACGTCGTCAAATGCATCGAGATGCCGCAGCGCGGGAGCGAAGGTGCGGTGCGGAGCCTTGTGTTGGCACATGAGGAAAAATGGTTTCGACTTGTCGCGTTCCTCCAGCCACGTGAGCGCCTTGTCGGTTGTTAGGTCGGTGGCATAGCCCTCGAATCGCTTTCGCGTTCCGTCCATCTGAATGAACACGGGGTTGTAGTAATTGCCCTGGCCTGGAAGGATTTCCCAATGATCGAACCCGACGGGATTTGAATTCAAATGCCACTTGCCAATCACCGCGGTGTGGTAGCCGCCCCGTTGCAGCCCTTTGGCGACGGTCCATTGGCTTGGGTCAAAGTTATTGCCGTTGCGCATGAATCCGTTCTTGTGGCTGTGCTTGCCGGTGAGGATGGTCGCTCGCGACGGTCCGCAAATTGAATTGGCACAAAACGAATTGAGAAACACCGCGCCTTCTCGCGCCAGCCGATCGATGTTCGGTGTCGGCGCGACATTTGCCAGCGGCCCGCCGTACGCCGAAATCGTCTTCACCGCGTGGTCGTCGGAGAACAGGAAGAGAATGTTGGGTTTCTGCTGATCCTTCCCAATTGCATGACTCAACGGAAGTACCACGACCGCAAGCATGAAGAATCTCACAAGTGTGGTTGTCTTACTCATTCCTTACTCCGAAGATTGTTGCGAGTGGTAGGTGTGATCGGACCAAAGCGGTATCTGGTGGCCGCCAGTTCTCCTTGCAATCGGACAACATTGCCTTTGGAGAACATTATTGCCTTTGGAGAACATTGCCGGAACGAATCGGCCGGGTGGGATGATCCAATCAACATGCCGATCCGGTTTCGCGAATCCGTTTCGCGCTCGTCCTCACTCGATTCAGAATTCGCGAGCTTGAATACTACTCTCACGTTCTGATGATCGCAACCAAAAACCGATGCCGGCAATGTGCAGAGATGGCCCGATCGCTTGGCTTCTCTTCCGCATTCCACGTTGGCTGCTACTCTTCTTGCGCGGGCGGCGATTCTTCACCGTTGACGTCCGACTCACCGTTGTCGTCGGTCGTCGCCGGCGGCTGTTCCTCATCGGGAGATGTCGGCGACGGTAAAGGCGGTTGTGTGCCGGCGACTTCAGGCTTGGCGTCCGCTTCGTCCGGTGCTTTCGATTTGCCAAACATCTCGCCGAGCGACTGGAAGACGACGAAGAATGACGGTACGAACAGCAGCGAGAAACAGGTCGCGGCAATCATGCCGCCGACAACCGCCAATCCAACCGCGACACGGCTGGCCGCGCCGGCACCGCTGGCAATGACCAGCGGCAGAAAGCCCAGGATCGAGGAAAAGGCGGTCATCAGAATCGCTCGAAAACGCAGTTCCGCCGATTTCGCGGCGGCCTCGCGGATGCTCAAGCCGGCTCGCCGTTGTTCGCTGGCGAATTCGACAATCAGAATCGCGTTTTTGCTGGCCAATGCGACCAGCAGAACCAGGCCGATTTGGGAATAGACATTGATGTCGGCGCGGGCAATCATGACCGCGATGACGACACCGATCGCCGCCAACGGCACGACGGCGATCACCGCCGCTGGACTGGTCCAGCTTTCGTATTGGGCCGCCAGCACCAGGAACACCAGCAACACCGACAGCGCCAAAATGAACGAAGAGTTCTGAGTGATATCGGCCGACTCGGTCAATTGTTTTTCTTGATACGACATGCCGGTCCAGGCAAAGCCCATCGATGCGGGCAGTTTTTCGTTCGCCATATTCTCCATGGTGGCCAACGCATCGCCCGAGCTGAAACCGGGGGCGGGAGAACCGTTGATTTGAGCCGAGGGGTAGAGGTTGTATCGCTGAATGACCTGTGGACCAAACACGTCCTTCACTTTTACAAACGTGCCGATCGGGACCATCTCGCCTTTGTTGGTCCTCACGTCCAGCCGGGCAATGTCCTCGGCATTGACGCGAAACTCTTGGCCCGCCTGCACGCGCACCTGCCACGTGCGGCCGAACTCGTTAAAGTCGTTGACGTAGGCCGATCCCAAATAAGCTTGTAACGTGGCGAACACCGAGTTGAGCGGGATGTCCAGTGACTTGACTTTGGTCCGATCGATGTCGGCGAACAATTGAGGAACACTGGCTCGGTAAGTCGTATTGAGTGAACTGAGGCGAGTTTGGTTGTTTCCATCACGAATCATTTCTTCGGTGATCGCCTGCATGGCGGCCAGACCGACGCCGCCGCGATCTTGCAATTGCATTTGAAATCCGCCGGCATTTCCCAGGCCATCGATTGCCGGAGGAACAAAAGCGAACACCAGCGCTTGTTCGACGGAGGCAAACTCCTTGGTCAAGTGCTTCAAGATTCCGGCTTGGCTTTGCTCAGGAGTCTGCCGTTTATCCCACGGCTTGTATACCACGGCGACCAATCCTAGATTGGATCCGTTGTTACCGCTAAGCAGGGAAAAGCCGGAAATGGAAACCCAGTCGGCGACGCCGGGCGTGTTTTCGAAGACCTCGTCAAGTTGCGCCAGCACCTCGTCGGTGCGCTGCCTGGACGCCGCATCTGGAAGCTGCACGTTGACAAAGCAATAGCCTTGATCTTCCTCGGGTAGGAACCCGGTGGGCAGGGTGGTGAAGCTCCAACCGGTAAACGCCACCAGGCCGACAACGACCAGCATGACCAGAGCCACGCGGCGCACCATCGCCACGATGATCGCCCTATATCCACTGGTTGTCATGTCGAACGCCGTGTTGAACCAGCGAAAGAAAAAGAACTTCTTTTCGCCCGAGGCCCGCAACAATAAGCCGCACAGGGCGGGGCTCAGCGTCAACGCATTGACCGTACTGATCAAGACCGCGGCGGAAATGGTCAGCGAGAATTGCCGGAACAGTTGGCCGGTGATCCCGCCCATGAACGCGGTGGGCACGAACACGGCAAGCAGTACAAGAGTCGTGGCGACCACCGGTCCGGTAATCTCGTTCATGGCCGTAATGGCCGCTTGCTTGGAATTGAGTCCCAGGTCGAGATGTCGAGACGTGTTTTCCACCACCACAATCGCGTCGTCGACCACGATGCCAATGGCCAGCACGATGCCGAACAGTGTCAGCATGTTGATGGAAAACCCGAGCATGCCCATGAAAGCGAAAGTGCCGATCAGCGATACGGGAATCGCCGCGCAAGGCACGATGGTGGCCCGCCAATCCTGTAAGAATATGAAGATGACGATGACCACCAACAGAACGGCGATGAACAGCGTCTGGTAGACTTCGGAAATGGAGGCTTCGACGAATTTCGTGGTGTCGAAGGGGATAGCGTACTTGACGCCCTGGGGAAACCGGGTTTCCAGTTCCTCCATTCTCTTTTCGATCTCCTTCGCCAGTTTCAAGGCGTTGGCGCCGGGAAGCTGATAAATCGAAATCGTGGCACAGGGATCGCCGTTAAAGCTCGATCCGCGGTTGTAGTCCTTGCCTCCTCGCTCGACACCCTTCCGAAGCGGGTTGCCATCTTCATCAAGGACCTGATTAATAACGACGTCCTTGACCCGCGTGATGCGGCTACCTTCGGCCGTCTTGATGATGATGTCGCCGAATTGCTCGTCGGTCTCCAGCCGCCCTTGCGTGTTGATCACCAGTTGAAAGGCCGTTCCCGACGGAGCCGGCTCTTCACCAATCCGCCCCGCGGCGACTTGCACGTTTTGTTCGCTGATGGCGTTGACGACGTCCTGCGTCGTAAGACTGCGGGCTTTTAGTTTGTTGGGGTCCAACCAGATACGCATGCTGTAATCGGCCGCGCCAAAAATAGTGACCGAGCCAACACCCCGGATGCGGCTCAGTTCGTCCTTGACGTTGATCGTCGCATAGTTGCTTAGATAGAGCGCGTCGTGCAGCGGGTCGTCGGACGTGAGCGTGATGAACTGCACGATCTGAGTCGACTTCTTTTTCGTCGTCACACCTTGCCGCCGAACATCTTCGGGCAATTTCGGGCTGGCGATGGCCACGCGGTTCTGAACCAGCACCGTGGCCATGTCCATGTCGACGCCGATTTCAAACGTCACGGTCAGCGTGTACGAGCCATCGTCGGCACTGACCGACGACATGTAGATCATGTTCTCGACGCCGTTGACCTCTTGTTCGATGGGTGCCGCGACCGTTTCGGCGACCACCTGCGCGTTAGCGCCGGGATAGAAGGCCGTGACCTCGACCGTGGGAGGTGTAATTTCAGGAAACTTGGAAACGCTGAGCCCCTGTTGCGAGACTGCACCCGCGATCAGGATCACGATCGAGATGACCGTGGCCAGAATGGGGCGATTGATAAAGATACGAGAGATCATCTAGGGCTATGGGTCTCTGGAGGCGTTCGTCTGTGGAGTCTTACTTCAGCGAGTTTCGCGGCCGCTCATGGTGAGCTACCTGGAGAATCCGGCACGGCGTTAGGATCGTCGGTCTTCGAATCGTCTTCCGCCGGCGGGGGGCTTTTGTCTTCATTCGGTGTCGGGACGGATGGTGTGTCGTCGGGCGGCACATCAGTCGATGAGCCTCCGCCCGAGCCCGCTTTCGGCGCGGCTTCCGGATCGGTTTCCATCGGCGGCGAGTCTTCCTGTTGTATGGGGAGGTCTTCGGTTTCGATGGGCTCAAGCTGAGTCAATTGGGGCTTCACCTCGACACCAGGTCGCGCGCGCTGGATCCCTTCGATCACAATCTGCTCTTCGCCCGTCAGTCCCTCTAGCGCGACGACTAAGTGCTCATACTTCTCACCAATCACCACGGCGCGGCGTTTCACCGCATTTTCTTGATTGACGATCAACACATACTTGCCCGCTTGATCCGATCCGACCGCCAAATCGGGAACCAACAGTGCGTCTTTTCTGATGCCGATAGGGATTCGAATCTGTACAAATAGGCCAGGTACAATCAACTGTTTTGGATTTGGAAAAATCCCTCGAATCATGAACGTGCCCGTGCTTTGATCGACGGCTAGATCCGCATAGTCGAACTTGCCTTCAAACGGAAAGCCCTTATCCGTCAACCGTCGCAAGCGCAACGACCATTCTTCGCGCCGCTTCGTTTCGCTTTTCGAACGGGGATCGCCGAGCGAGTCCCTCAACTCCAGCAAGGCTCGTTCATTGATATTGAAGTTGGCATAGATTGGATCGTAATCGATGACGGTCGTCAGATGCGTTGCTTCTTGGTTGCCGACTAGGTTTCCCGCCTTGACCAGTGTCTTGCCCACACGACCTTCGATGGGGGCATGGATCTCGGTGTACTCGAAGTCGAGATTCGCCTGGTCGAGTGCCGCCTCGGCACCGTCGACTGCCGCGGCCGCCGCGACAACCGCGGCATCGCCGGCCGCCAAGGCGGCCTTGGCGGCGTCACGCTGGGCTTTGCTGGCAACGAGATTTTTTTCGGCGGTGGCGTCCCGCTTGGCAAGTCTTACCTGACGCGCGTACTCAGTTTCCGCCCGGTCGAACTCCACCGTTAGCGCGACAACTCTGGAACGATTCGACACGAGCTCCGACTTGCGCGCCGCGACCTCGGCATTGGCGGCGGAGACTCGAGCCAAAAAGGGGCGCTGTTCGATGATGTATAACAGGTCGCCCTGCTGTACTTCGACGCCCGCGTCGAACTCAACCTTGTCCAGAAAGCCTTCGACGCGGGCGCGGATATCGACTCGATTGACCGCCTCGGTGGTGCCAGTTTCTTCCAAATATCTTGTGACCGTTTGCCGCAAAGGCCGTGCGACCGTTACTTCCGGGACGGGCGGCGGTACGTATTGGTTGGCAGTCGGACAACCTAGCAATAGGCTGAGGCAAGCTGCTCCGAGTGGGAGGATGGCTAGGCTTCGACAAAGACGTGACATCGGCAGTGTTGTCCTGAGTGATATATCCACGAATATGTGACAATTCTAATTGCTGAGCTTCTAAGAGCAAAGAATCCCCTCACAATGGGCGGGGCAGCGTTCGTTGCACCACGCGAGTTTTGCTGATTCGACGGCGTAGTGGGGTTGCGCCAGTGCAAGTGAACGTCGGACGCGGTCGCGAATTACTACGAGTACGTGGCGCGGCGGCCCGATAAACGCAACACGTACATCGTTCGCGATGCCCGGTGACATGGACTTGTCAGTTGTACGAACGGATTCGCCAAAATGAACCTTCTATCATTCCCGCGGCGGCTTGCCAGGCCGACCGCGATGGCTCCCTACATCCACCGGCGCGCATTCGCCGCAACGTTGTTGCTTTTGGTTACTTTGATGCTGGCAGGCTGTACGAGTCCGCGCCAATGGCTGCGCAATGGACTCAAGGTCGGACCGGAATACTGTCCGCCGCCGGCTCCCGTGGCGAATCAGTGGATCGACTTCAATGATCGCAAGGTGATTAGTGAACCGATCCACGACGTCAACTGGTGGCACGTCTTTAACGACCCGGTTATTAACAACTTGGTACAACACACCACCTCGCAGAACCTGCCGCTGCGTGCCTCACTGTTAAGAATCGAACAGGCACGATTGCAACGAGCGATTGCGGTGGGTTCGTTTTTTCCCCAGTCTCAAGACGCGTTCGCGCAGTATCAGCGAATCCAACTGAGCCGAAACGGAAATCCGGCGGGCATCAATACGGCGGCCCTGCCGTTTCGCGCGCTGGATGTTTGGACGACCGGATTCAACCTGGCGTGGGAAGCCGACTTGTGGGGTAAGTTCCGCCGAGGAATTGAATCGGCCGACGCCTCCTTGGAAGGCTCGGTGTTCGAGTCCGACGATGTGCTGGTCTGTCTTATTTCGGAGACCGTGGCCGCCTACGTCGAAATTCGAGCATTTCAACAACGCATCAAATATGCGGACGACAACATCAAGATCCAAGATGAGTATCTGCGACTGGCCCAAGTTCGATTCGACGAGGGCGAAGTCAGCAGTTTGGACGTGACCGAGGCCCGCTCGAGACTGCGCGAAACCGAATCGCTTGTTCCCGCCTTCGAGGCGGGAATGCGGCAAGCGAACAATCGGCTTTGTATCTTGCTGGGCATCCCGCCACGGGATCTCGTGCCCGAACTTGGCAACGGACCAATTCCCTCCGTTCCGCCGGAAGTTGCCGTCGGCGTGCCCGCCGAGTTAATCCGTCGCCGACCGGATGTGCGCAAGGCGGAACGCGAAGTAGCCGCGCAGAGTGCCCGCATCGGCATCGCCGAAGCGGAATTGTATCCGGCCTTTACCATCAGCGGAACGCTGAACTGGCAGGCCAGTTCGTTTAGCGACATGTTCGAGCAAGCCGCCATGGCCGGCGTCATTGCACCTCAGTTTCGTTGGAACATCTTGAACTACGGACGGATCATCAACAACGTCCATTTGCAAGACGCCAAGTTTCACGAAACGGTGCTGCAGTATCAACAGACGGTGCTGACCGCCAACGCGGAATCCGAGGATGCGATCATCGCCTTCCTGAAGTCGCAACAAGAGGTTTTGTCACTGGAACAAAGTGTGGAAGACACCTTGAAGTCCGTCGACACGACGCGAACTCAATATCGCGAGGGAGCCGTCCCGTTCGATCGCGTCAACAACCAGTTGCGAGATCTGGTGCCGCGTCAAGATCGTCTGGCCATTTCAGAAGCCGAAATCGCCTTAAGCTTGATTCGCCTGTACAAATCGCTGGGCGGCGGTTGGGAAGTTGGTCCGCCCACGCAGGTCATGCAAGCGCTGCCCCAGGAGCAGCCCTTCAACGGCATGGGAATGGAACACCTGCCGGCACCACAATCCGCGCCGGCCGCTCGACTGCCCAGTTTCAACCCTCGCATGGCGACGGACACCGGAAGATATCCGCTCCCGGCTAGCAATGAGTCATCCGAGCCGCGTGTTGGATATTCGTATCCACGACAATGATACCCTCGGTGGCATCATCCATTTGCGCTAACAAGTCACCTTGATTGTTCCAGGCAGACGTTCGGCCGCCCCACCGGCATCCATCGGAAGCTCCGATGCAATTGGACACCAGCACCATCATCGAGTGTTCGCGGGCGATCTCGGCCAGCCGAGCCATGGCCTTGTCCATTGCGCCAACGGCTTTAGCGACACTGGCGACGTAGATCTGGGCACCGTTCTTGGATGCGTTGGCCGCGTGTATGGGAACGGACAATTCATAGCAAATTGCCAGAGCAATCTTCGAGCTTTCGCCAATCAATCCATCAGAAGCGGGTCCAGGAACGAAGAAGGGCTCCTCGTCGCGGTGAAGATGTTGCTTTGAATACACTTGCCTCGTGCTGCCCGGTTGAAGAACTATCAAACTGATGCAGATGCCATCGGCACACCGGAGTGGCGCTCCGACGGCGATCGAAATGCCGTGGTCATCGCTGATGTTTTGAAATACATCGAAACAGCGATCGTTCGGGTCAGTCGCCAATTTATCGGCCAACGCCGGTTCGTAACCAGTGAGCGACAACTCTGGAAATACAAGCAGATCGGCACCATCAGAAACCGCCAAGTCAATCAGCTTCCGGTGCCGGTCGACATTGATTGAAATGTCACCGGCGACGGGTCCGATTTGTGCGACTCCGATCTTCATGGTGGTTGGTACTCGGCCGGTAGTTCTGATTCCGACCAACCGGGGAGCTAACGCACCCCGCTCGCCGACATGTTTGTGCCGAGGTCTTTACAAGGCATCGACCACCAAATCGCCAACTTCCTTTGTGCCGTAGCCCATTTTGCCGGCCGCCTGGCTCTTCATTTTCGTGCCGGTGACGTTTTGAATGGCTGACATCACGCGCAGGCCGGCGGCCTCTTGGCCCGTGTGTTCCAGCAGCATCGACATCGCACTGATGGCGGCGATCGGATTGATCACGTTTTGGCCGGTGTATTTGGGAGCACTTCCGCCCATCGGTTCGTACATGCTCGTACCACCGGTGTCGGGATTCATGTTGCCGCCGGCCGCGACTCCCATTCCACCTTGGATCATGGCGCCCAGGTCGGTAATGATGTCGCCAAACATGTTGGTCGTGACAATCACATCATAGTATTCCGGATTCTTCACCATCCACATGCAACAAGCATCGACGTGATTGTAATCGGCCTCGACGTCTTCATAGTCTTTGGCGACATCTTGGAAAGTTCGCCACCAAAGGTCATGGCCGTAGGTCAGCACGTTCGTTTTGGCGACGAGCGTGAGCCGCTTGCCGTCGGGGTTGTTTCGCTTGCGTGTAAATTCGAACGCCCAGCGGATACAACGTTCGCAGCCCTTGCGCGAATAGATCGCCGATTGAGTCGCCACTTCGTCGGGCGTGTGCTTTTTAAGAAAGCCGCCGATGCCGCAGTACAGGTCTTCCGTGTTCTCGCGGACGACGACAAAGTCGATGTCGTCCGGGCCTTTGCCGGCCAGTGGCGTTTCAACTCCCGGATAGAGCTTCACCGGACGAAGGTTAATGTACTGATCCAACTGGAATCGCAATTCAAGCAGCAGTCCCTTTTCCAAAATTCCCGGAGCCACATCGGGATGCCCAACCGCGCCGAGGTACATCGCGTCGTACTGCCGCAATTCGTCCACCGCGCCGGCGGGCAAAATCTCGCCCGTTTTTAGATAGCGTTCGCCACCAAAGTCGTAATGATTCAGTTCGTACTGAAAGCCTTCGAGTTTGGAGACGGCTTCCAGCACCTTCAATGCTTCGGCCGTTACTTCCGGGCCAGTGCCATCGCCTCCGATAACCGCGATTTTCATCGTTCTCTTCTCGATTCGTTGGATGTGGGCAATTGGGGGAGCTTGAATCGAGTGATTTTATCAACGCGGCTTGCCGCTCACAAGTTGGGAGTGGCCCGCCGACCAAATGCCTCGTAAATTGATTTCCGCTTCTCCCTGCGCCTTGCGCAACCGGCGCTCGATGCTCTGGTTGTCACCCGGATAGGGAGAGAGCCGAGCGAGACCGGCGCGCAGCAATTCCTCGTTGAGCATCCGGCCATCGACGTACAGGTAGCCGACGAGTTGGCTCTGATCGTTAAAGCGGCGGCGGTCCAGTCGCAGATCGGCGAGGCCACTCTGTAGAAATTGGCGTGAGAAATCCGTCGCCTCGTCGCGCAACGCATCCATCTCGCCAGGCGATTCGATACCGATCAGCTTAAGAGAAACCTCGGCTCGTCGTTGCCCGCCATCACGCCCGCCCTGCCGGATGACCATGACGTCGGCGGATTGAACTTCCCGAATCGTGCAGGGCCCTTCTTGAAACGATTCAAACGGTGGCGATTCGTTGCCGCCAGTCGAGACTCCAACCACGAAGCGGCCAATCACGGCAAGTAAAATCACAACCGCAACAAAATGTCCAGCGGTAGGTCGACGGCGAACAGGGCGAGTCATTGCCTCAATTCAACATGGCATCAATTCAGGAAATTCAATGGCGATCTTTGTACTCGCCCGCAGCGGATAAAAAAAACCGAAGCACCGGATCGGGCGCTTCGGGAAAACTTGGTTTAGTTTCGAGGCACGGCCTCGCTAGTTCTCGCTGAAGTTAAGATGCATGGCGGGCTCGCGGCCGACCGGACACTTAGCGAAATCGCGGTAACATTCGCTGCACAGGTCGAAGCGTTTCTTTTGGTAAACGTCGTCTCCGATCAAGTCGCTTTCAGAATCTTCCATGCGTTCGAGGATCTCATGAACTTCCAACAGATGGTCCCGGTCATCTTCCACTTCATCCATATCGATGGGTTCCATCGAGGCATACATCTCCATTTTGACAACGTAGCGCAAGTCTTCTTCGCTATTTAGAACCCGCTTGCACCGATCACACGAGTAGTGAATCATCGCTTGTTCCCTTGCTGCGAGCAACGATTTTGGCGACGACATTCCGTTGCCGTTCGCTCTGGTTAATGAACTTCCTTCATACTAATGGCATCGCGAGTCATCGAGCAACCCAATTCTGTCCTTTTTTCTCAAGCAGCGGCGAATTGATATCACTGATGGTATGTGCGTAAGGTTTGATTTCGATGACGGTTAATTCGATTGACATGCTTTCACTCACGGTGCGGTGGCGAGGGCCAAGATCGGCCTAGACCGTGTCCGCCTGTCGGCACATCACGCCTGTTTGCGCGGGGTTAACCGCAAATTAATCTGCAGGCTTGGCTGGCCGGAATTCGTGCGGCTGACTACAATATGAACACTTAACTCGCCCATAATTGTGCCGTGGCGTTTCGCTCCGAGGCAATGGATTGACCGGGCACCGGTTCCCTGCGATGCCAGCGTATTGTCGTGCGGAACCAACAACTACGACGCCGCGATCCGTCTGTGGAGGTTTCCAATGCAGGACACGGGTCCGAGTTGCACGCTCAACACTAGTGTACTGGTATTAAATCGCGGCTATCTCGCGGTCCATGTGGTTCCCGCTCGCCGGGCCTTTGTTCTTTTGTATCGAGAATTGGCCGAGGTCGTGCATGTCGAGTCGGGCCAATATGCCAACTACGATTTTGAATCGTGGTGCGAAATTAGCGAGCTGCGAAGCGAAGAAGAAATGGTAGCGGACCACGACTGGGTCCGCACCGTCAGTATTCGCATTCAAGTTCCGCGAGTGATTCGTCTCTATCGTTACGACCGCGTGCCCCGTCAGACGTTGCGATTCAATCGCCGCAACCTGTTCGCTCGCGACGAACACCGCTGTCAATATTGCGGTGCTAACAAGCCGTCCAGCCAACTCAGTTTCGACCACGTGATGCCGCGCAGCCGCGGTGGTCCGACGAGCTGGGAAAATGTCGTCTGTGCCTGCGTCGATTGCAACACGAGGAAGGGCGGGCGAACTCCACAAGAGGCACGCATGAAACTGATGCGCAAGCCAACCAAACCGAAGTACAGTCCGGTGTTGGTCAGTAAGCTCAAGAATCCCAAGTTCGAAAGCTGGCGAAGTTTCATTCCTGGGGCGAACCGCGGCGCGGATGCCGGTTAAGGCAGCCCAGTGCCCCGGCTATTGCTTGTTGAACTCAACGCCTTTGACTCGCCACATGGCAATCGTAAAGCCGCTTACCTGGCCGTTCTCTCGGCGGAATTGAATGAACCGCGCGTCGTGGGGATGTCGCACGTGGGCCACGAACTGGTCGCGGATTGTGGGGTCAAGCCGTTCCCAGCGGCGACTGTTGACGCGCAACCACAGTCCGTTCTCGCGCTCGGCGAACTGATAGGTCGCCGATAACTCGTCGCTGTGATACCGGCCGACGTAGTCCGATACCTTCAGATCCGCCGGGTCGACCAGGTCCACGGGGTGGAAGGGTGTCGCGCCGCCGGTCGTTTCAACTTTCAGTGTGAAACGTTCCTTGGGTGACTCGCGTTCGAATGCAATCGTGTCGCTGGGGTAAGCCGTCGGCAGGAATCGATTGGCGCTGTACGGCTTGAGCAGATAAGTCTCGCGCCGGTGGTTGGTGTTCCATAGTTTTCCGTCCTTGACGGTGATTTGAAACACGTGGCCCCCCTCGGATCGATAGGCACCGACTTTGTTCTCCAATTCAGATTTAGGTACTTCAACGAAAGCGGGCTTCTTCGGGCGGTCGGCGTCGACTGGATCGAGTTCGCCAGCCAGAGTTAAGTCCGCGATTTGCTTCGCCTTTTTCCAGGGAGCAATGTCATCGTTGTTGCTGAGGCAAATGATCGTCAAGCGTTGCTCGGGAAAACGCAATAGCGCCGACGACATGCCAAACACTCCGCCAGTAAACAGCATCCGTTCAGCGCCCCGATATTTAACGACAACTTCATTCCGCAACTCGTCGCTGGCGGCAGCCACACGGTAAGCATCCATGTCCAGGCAATAGCGATTGCCGAGCAGCGCTCCCTGGGTGAAGAATTCGTCCGTGTACTTTCCAGGCGGCAATTTGTTTTCGTCGAAATTTCGATCCCAGCGAGCCAGGTCTTCGACACAAGTTTTGACACCGCTGCCGCCGGGAAGATAGCCATGATTGGTCCACAGTCGCCACGCCTTGGTCTCGTGATCTTTGTAGTGGCCGACGGCCCGCTGCTTCACGACAAGCGAAGGATCGTGTTCGATGAAGGACCGCGTCATCCCCAGCGGCTCGAACAGGTTTTCCTTGGCGAACCGAGCCAGCGTCTTACCGCTGGCGCGTTCGACGATCATCCCCAACAGGAAATAGTCGCCGCTGCCGTATTGAAATTGTGTTCCCGGCTCGAACGGCAATCGCTTTTGGCCGCTGATGATGGCCAGCACATCTTCTTTGGTATAGACGTGGTGAATGGGCAGGTTATCCCAGCCCACCAATGGCAAGATGTGAAATTGGGCCCACAAACCGCTACGACAACGGACCAGATGGCGAACTCGGATCGGCGGATCGAATTTGTGCATCTCGGGTACGAACTTGCGGATATCGTCGTCGGGCGCGACTTTCCCCTGATCCATCAACAGAGCGATACAGGCGGAAGTAAATGCTTTGGAGAAAGAGCCGATCTCGAAGACGGTTCGCGGTGAATTGGGAACTTCATAATCCAAATTCGCGGTGCCAAAGCCTTTGGCATAAACCAGCTCGCCATCGCGGACAATGCCCACGGAACAGCCTGGCAGATCCGTCTGGCTCCACTCGGCAAAAAGTTGGTCGACCTTGGTGGCCAAGCCATCCGATAGCGGCGCGGCTTCACCAGCCAACGTGATGGACTCTCCCAGCACGACGGTGCAACAGACAAACAGAATGGTGACAAGCCATGAACGTGAGCGCAAGCACGATGACATAACGAGAACTCCTCGGCGACAAGTGGAGAGACCGTAACCGACTTTACCATCTTTTGGTAACGCGGACGGTGCCAACGTCAACCGAGGCAAATGGTCGCGGGTCCGTGCGAAGGCGTCTCGCAGCCCAATCTCCGAACGACCCACGGCCCCTACAAGCTGCGCAGAAACGCCAGCAGGTCGCTAAGCTGTTCTTCGGAAAGATCGGCGGGCACTTTGTGTTTGAATTTCTTAAACACATCCTCTAGCGATTTGGCCTGGCCGTCGTGCAGGTACGGGCCCCGTTGTCCAACGCCGACCAGTGGCGGAGGATTGAAGTGGTCGCGGCCAAGCTTGTCCGTCAAACCAACGTTGTAGGTTCGCGGCGTGGTATAGGTCGGTGGGGCGTGACAGCGATCGCAACGCCGCGACTTGAAAAATCCATTGCCGCGCGCAACCGCCGCTTCATCCCGCTGGCCCCGAGCTAAATCGATGGGCGGTGGCGGCGGAAGCGTTTCCAGAAAAGCCGTCAGGGCTTCAACCTGCTTGTCGGTTGGTTCCTTATCTCCTTGCATCGTATGGATAATCGATTTACGAATTTGCGCGCCGAAATCTTCAGCCGTCGCGTTCCAGGCGAACGGCGCGGTACCGTTGCGGCCCAGTAGCGAAAGCACGCGTTTGGGAGCGCCAAATGACTTGTCGCTGAAATTGTCGTTCAAATGGCCGTTGGTGTGCCCGTCCGAATGGCAACTTTGACAGCTCATCCAACCGTCGTGCGATAGGCTGGCATCGTGAAACAGCAATTCCCCTCGCTGCGCCAACGTTAGTTCCGGCTGCGGACCCAGCGGGATCTCGGCGATCGCTTCGTGTTCTTTCAGCGAAATAATCGAAATCGAGTCGGCGAACGTGTTGGCGACGTACGCAAAACGGCTGTCGGCGCTGACGGTCACCGCCGTGGGCCGGCGCATCACGCCGCTCTTGCGAGCCAATCCGTATTCGTTGCCGTCATAAGACTCCTTCGGCTCGTCGCCACCCTTCAGGCGTTCGTAAGGCGAAGCTTCGCTGCGAGACTCTCGACCGACGCGCTCGGCGGGCCGTGTCGAAGTGACACCAAGCCGGAATAGGCTGAAGTCATTTTCTTTGCCAAAAGCGACTTCATCCGTCCCCGATACCGTCACAATCACGCTGCCGTCGGGTGCCATCACCAGCCCGCCCGGATCGCCGCCGCCGCGTCCCGCTTCGCCAATCGGGTGCATGTGCGCGCCCTTGTACAAATCGCCGTTGGCATCCAGCACCGCCTTCAGACTGAGCCACCGCAGATCGTTCGACATCAACAATCCCCAATGGACGTCGTTGCGGACTGTATGCGCCAGTTCGTTGAGCATCTGATGGGCGACGACCAGCATCCGGCCGTCGCTGCTGACCCCCAAGCCGCGAATGTTGTGACCCGGGAATTCCCGTACGGAAAGCAACTTCATGGACTCGGTGTCGACAACGGCCAATCGACCGCCGTGAGAGTCGGCGACAATCAGGCGTGAATCGTCAGCGACGAGCAACTGTTTGCGGGGAGCGAACGGCAAATCAACTTCGCCAGTCACTTGGGCTGCGGGATTCTTGCCATCTGGCAACTGCACGAATGTCACACGGCGCGACCACAGCGACGCCACGAAGGCGCGACGATCATCGCCGCTGACGACCACGTTGACCGGATAATGATTAACGGCCAGTTTTTGCTTTACCTCGATCTTGTCGCCGTCCACGTTCAACAACAGCAGTTCGTGGGTTCCTTCATCGGTGGCCAGCAACAAGGATCCCCGCCGCAAGGAAATCGCGTCGGACAGGCGCTGGCCGATTTCGACTTCGTTCACGACCTGCTTGGCTTCCAGATCGACCAGCGTCAGGCTGGAACTTCGCTGATTGGCGACGACCAGTCTCTTGCCCCCGCTGGCCAGAACGACGGCCACGGGCCGTCTCAACGCGGGTTTTATCTCAATTTCGATGCCCCGACCTTCGCTATTCCCGATCAACAGCAGGAAAAAAGCGGAAAACGCGATGTGAATTCGGTGCAGGCGAAGCCGAGCAAGCGACATTCTTCATTCCCCTAGGTAGAGGGTAGGCGGGATCTGTCCACATGGTAAGGTAAATCAGTGTGGCAGATGTCACTTTTGCAGACAAGTGAAAGCCGGCTTCAATTGGCTTTTTGCCTACCAGGCTGGTTTCGCCCACGGTCGGCACCCTGGAACACGGTCGCAGCCCTAGAAACGGTGTATTTCGTCTCCTTATACTAGGTGGGGGCCAAAAGTTGCCGGAGTCGAGGATTGTCGGAAAAAAACCTTAGATTGGTGACACATTTGTCGAGAATCTTCGTATTAACATGGGAACTAGCCCAACCGATGGGCTAAAACGGAACGGAAGTCCATTTTTTGATCCAAGATCATTGCGTGACAAAGAGGCGATCAGTGTTGAAAACGCGAACAGTTCGCACTGAAGACGGGCAACGAGAAGTATTTGCGGTCGACCCGCAGAATCCCGCGAGCTCCAAAGAACCATTGGCTTTGGAGTCGAGTATTCTGTGGTTGGAACCGTTTGAAAAATTGGCGTACGTCCGCGAAATGGTCGCCAATAACTGCAAAACTGCCAGTGGTCAGTTAACACCCAAGGGCTCGGGAAGAGTCGTCGGGTATTCCAAACTGCACGAGGATGCCGACGCCGACCCGGCAACGGGCCGTTTCACTCGGCGGATTTTCTACCTAAAGAACTCAGATATCGACCGCGCCTCGGCCAAGGGCAAATTCCCTTCCGGGGCCATCGATCCGAAGAGCCTCGCGCCGGGCGTTCGTGGCCAAGCGCCGGGTGCAAAGCCCCGGCCGACGCCCCAATCGCGGGTGAAGCCGCCATCGGAAGATCTGGACGACCAAATTCTGGACTGGCTGGGTGACGCGGATCCAAGATCGTCGTCGCGGGGGAAGTCCCAGGACGAAATCGATACCATGCTGGCCCACGACATGCCCAACGACACCACCTTGGAAGGGTCGGCGACTGGCGGGTCGGGCCGTTATGGTGAATTGGTGTCTTTGGACGATGGCGAGAATTTTGTACTCAGAAAGCCGAAGCTCTCGGTCGGCCGGATGAAGGAGTGCGACATTCGCTTTGAAAGAAGCAACATCTCAGGGCTGCATTGCGAGTTGTTATTGGAAGACGGCAAGTGGTATGTCACCGACATGAACAGTTCCAACGGCGTGGCCATCAATGGCAATCGCATCGAGCCGCAACAGCCGTGCGTCGTCGAATCCGGCGCGGTCCTTTCCATCGCCAAACTTCAGTTCGAATTGCAATATGAAACGGGTGTGACCAAGGCCAAGAATGCGGTCCGACAGGCGGTCGCTCCGTTGCTTTCCAAGATTCACTGGCCAAAGAAAAAAGACTGACTTCGTCCTAACGGCTCAATAAAAAAAGCCGCCGACAATCGTCGGCGGCTTTTTTCGATCAGGTAGTAACTAGTGTTACTCGGGCGATTCGGCATTAACCAACTTGGCTGGGGGAACTCGCGAGGCGATGTCCGCGAAAGCGTTCATCACATCTTCCTCCATATCGGCAATGCTGGTGCCGCCGGGGATGCTCAAGTGGACACCGCCGCCGGCGAAGGCGATCGCCTCCATCAAGTCGTTGTCGGCACCCTGTCCCACGCTCATCGTGTGCAGCGTGACGCCGGCCGTGATGGCTTCCGAAGCTTGCCAGAAGGCGTACATCTTGGCCGTGTTGGTCGTCGAGTAATCGGCGCTGCCATCACCATCGAAGTCGGTCCAGTCGGCCCAGTCCCAGTCGGCGGGCAGTCCGCTCCAGCCGCTTGGATACTGGTTCGTTTGGCCGTCGGTCATGATGACCATTTGCGGCCGAGCACCGGGACGTGCATGCCCGTTCACCGATGGATCGGAAATGTCTCCGACCAGCAGCTCGCGAGCATCTTCGATACCATAGCCCATGCCGGTCATGCTGTAGTAATGGCCGGCCTGCTTGTGAGATTGCAGCGTGTCGACGGCATCGTAGTCGCTGGAGATCGGATCGTCGCTGATGTCGATCACCGCATCGCCGTCATTCAGATCCAACTCGACTCGAGAGTTCGTGTCGTAGGAAACCAAACCGACTTCATCGCCGTATCCTAGCAGATCCAAAAAGCCAAGGAACATCGAGGCACCTTCCTTGACCGCGTGGAACGGATAGTGAGGCGTCCGCCACAGGTCTTCCGATTCGTAGCGATACGATTCGTAGCTTTGCATGTAGGACATCAACGTCCGGTACCCATACTTTTTGTAGTAAGGATGGCCGGAGTTCATGTAGCGAACGTAGTCGATGTAATCTTTCCACAACGCTTCGCTGACGGCGCTGTTGGGCTTGGCATTTGGCTGGTCGTTCGCATCGGTGCCAGCTTGAGGATACGGAAAAGCCAACTCGCCCGTATCGACCATGGCCAGATATCCGGCATCCGTCAGTTCCTCGACCAGCGCGTTGCGGCTCAGGCCGGCTTCCGCCATGTAGATGGTCGCGGCGTGGGCGGAAAACGTGTTCCATAAGGAATTCCAGCCGTACTGGTCCAACGAATCCTGAACGGGATCACCGGACAGCGTGCCCCCGCTGGAACCACTGGAGTAGTCGTCGATCGTGGCAACAATGTCACCCGCCTCGGACCAGGAGTATTCCCAATAGGCATTCCAGATGGCGTATTGCAGGCCGTCGGCACCCCAATAGTCCAGCAAGCCGATCAAGTACTCGGTGGAATACGTGTCGCCGCCGACGTTCATCGTGGTCGGCACCGATCCGCCGCCACCGGCGCTGGTGGGCGCGGTGATGTAGCCGTAATCCAACAACAGTTGAACGATTTGATTCTGGCTGTACGTCCCGCCGCTCCACAGAGCGGTCGCCGCCGTGCTCTCCAGTGCCGATTGGGCGATGTCGTAGTTGTATCCTTGCTCGGTTCCATCCAAATTCAGCTCTTGAAAAATCGTGTCGCGATCCGTGGAACTGACGTAGGTACCTTCGTAGGAGTTGATTCCGCCGAACCCGGTCGACAGAAACTTCGATTCGCTGGTGCCCGGCCATTTGGGGTCGGCCGCAATCATCGCGTCCCACATGTCGTCGAGCGCATTGGCGGTGGCCGTCAGGCCCAGCGGACCGCTTGTACCAGAAAAGGTGCTGTCGTCATTCATCGAAGCCGAGAAGTCGAGCACGAGTACCATGTCGCGAGCTTCCACGAACGCCGTCGAATGAGTTTGCAGTTCGACACTGGGCACTCCAACCGCCCAACCAAACGACAACAGAACCTTGCCGTCGGATTGGGAAGTGTCCGGATCGTCGCGGCGCGCCACGACTTGCACGACGTTGTAGGGCTGAGTATCCCACTCGATGGGCCAATCGGCATTTTCCGCGTCGTAACCGCGCTTACCGAAGCGAACATCTTGGGCTGGATCGATATAGACGCCGTTTTCTTCGGCCACATACTGGGCGACCTGTCGTGCGCTTTCGACAGCCTCGCTGCTAACCTGCGGGTCGCCGCTCCAAACCACATTCGAGAGTTCCTGGGAAGCGGCCAGGGAGGCCGCGTCGCAAGCATGTTGCATCGCGGTTTGCTCGTTGATGATACGGCCCGTATCGACGCCCAGCGCCACGAAGGCGAAGACGACCACGAGCAACAATGCGGCCACGACCGCAACGACGCCCTTGCGTTGTTTCGTCGCGCGGCGACGGTTGTGTTTCCTAGGGATGCCTCTCTCGATTCTCATCTTAATCTCCTTGCGAGCGGATTGATGTAAGTAATGCTTGGGGACACAGGCGAAGGCTACTGCACGAGTGCCGCCCGCGAATTACGAAAAACCACGCTCACCCCGAATGTGTATTCATCCATCCCTGTATAACTCATGCCGCCCAACTCGTCGTAGGGCATCTCAATGCGAAGCTGAAAATATCGCAGGTTGTTTGCTGAATCGTCGACATCGAAGGGCACCGTGTGGTCGTCGGCCTCGCCGATGAAGACATCCACTTCGTCGCCGGGCATGCCTTGGGCGTTAAGCAGATTGCGAATATCCTCTTCGATCTTGGAGTTCGTGGTTTGCCCGCCGGTGAGCATCCCGTCACGATCCATCGCGGCTAGCCGCGCGCCCTCTCGAGCCGCCATGCGCATGGTGTTCTGTGTTTCGTACAACGTCCCGACCTGCGCCATTCCCAACAGAATAATGGTGAACACCGGGGCAATAAAAGCAAACTCCACGGCCACCGCGGCGCGGCGATTCGAAGTCTGGCGTCTTGTTCTAAATTTCATTTATAGGGGCCTCCCGCTAGGGATCGTTGCTGACGGACTACTCGTGACGGGTTATGGAATGGCCTTCCAACGTGACTCCGTTGGTAAACGGCAACGGCATGAAGGCAATGGCGTTGAAGGATACCGAAGTTCGTACGACGAACAGGTCTCCGGTGCCAGACAAGGAAACTTCGACGTCCGCTAAATCACCCCATTCATCGGATGTCTCGGGATAGGGCCCCTCGGTGTCAAATACTCGAGCGTCCTTGACCGAAATCGTGAGGGCCTCGGTGTTCAGGCTCGAACTGAGGTATTGGACGATGTGGTCTTCAACGTCTTCCGTGGTCACGTCCTCGGCCGAGCCATGGCGAGCCGCGCTGCGGCAGGCGCCCTTGATCATGTTTTGAACCCACATGCCGTGGCCGATTTCCAACAGCCCCCACAGAAACGTGAAAAAGATCGGCAGCACGACCGCGACTTCCACCGCGGTCGTACCGCGTCTTTTGCTCCGTGGATTACGTAGTGCGCGCATGGCTGAATTCCTACGACTGAAGTTTTTGTGATTTGCCGCCGGGCCATTCAGGGAACACGCTCCCGACGCCGGCTGCTTTGTTTCGATTGACTGCCCGAACGGGCACCGCGATCAACTCAAATTCTATGACGGTTCCGGAAGTTTTGCGATGAGAGTTTTCGGCCAACCGCAATCCAGATTTCCGTTCATTGGAAAGCTTACGTTACGTTTCGCTGGAAGGACGGAATTGCCGTTTTTTGCGAACGGCTCCGGCGCGAATCGGCTGCCGGACCGCCCTACAACGTGAACAACCCTTGAATCGAGCGCCCTCCGAATACGAATCCGAATCGAATGCCCTCCGAATACGACTGGAGCGCCCTCCGAAAACATCGTGAAGGCATCCGCCCATCAGGAGTGAATGGAGAAGCGTGTTTCTCGTTCAACAGGGTGTCCTTGACCTCCAGCCATTATTGCCAGGCCTGCCAGTCTCTCGGATCGTCGGCGACCTTTCCGAAGCAATGAAATTCGCCGCGCACTTGCTTTGCCCCACGGCCCGTTGCATGCGAGAAGAGGGGAAAGTCCGAGCGAGGCTTGGTCCATTTGCGGCAGCCTCTCGCCTTGGTAGAATTTGCCATCGGATTCCTGTGAACACGATGGAGTTTGACATCAAGATTGCAGATCGATCCGTCAAGGCAACGGAGTGCCAAAATGTCAACTTAAGAAATCAGCAACCGTCGAAACGAGGAAAACGCTGAAAAACAAGCGTCGGATGGGTGGCCGAGTGGACGAAGGCGGCAGTCTTGAAAACTGCTGTACGTGAGAGCGTACCCTGGGTTCGAATCCCAGCCCATCCGCTTGTTTTATCACTTTTTTCGCTTGTTTTTGGTGGTAAGTCGTCTTCGTCACCATCGTTACCGGCGGACCCTTTCACTGCACTGGACTGCACAGAATTGCGCTGTCCTGTGCCCTTTCGCGCCAAGCTACGCGCCAAGTTTTTGGAATGGCCGTTCGGAGAATCTCCACTCCTTGACGACCGGCCATTACTTGACGACTGGCGAAAGGCGCTAGAGAAGTCCGGTAAAGAATTGATTGCCTTGCTTTGCTCCTTCAGTTTTACGTCCGTGTAGACGTTGGACGTAAGCGCTGGATCAGAATGCCGGGCCAAGGATTGGGTTAAGGGCAAATGAGCCCCCGCTTGAGAAAGGTTGGTGATGAACGCTCCCCGTAGGCTGTGAAAATCGGCCACTAGGCCGCGATGGTCCTTGTAGGCCAGAAAGTCGCTGTCTTCACGTTGCGCCCTCTCAGCTGCGACTTGGGCGGCTTCCACCCAGCTTTCGCGAGCATTGTTCATATCTCTCCGTAACATCCGCGCCGTCTTGTCGGACTTTGGAACGTTGAACGCCGAAGCGTCTGGCGATTTGTCGGATAGGAAACGCCTTAGGTCGTCGGCTGTATCTGGGCGAAGCGGCAATGTGTCCGTCTTTCTACGCTTTGAATAGGCGGCTTCCAGACGGACGATGGGTGGATCGTGGTCAAGTGAGAAACTGGTCTTTCTGAGGCTGCGCAATTCACTAGCGCGCAGTCCCGTCTCGGCAGCAACTCGATACAGTAGTGCCCGCTCTGGCCCACCCATTCCGAGCCGCGAAGGTCCGTTAAACGTCGATCTGAGTAGCCAGTGCATTTCTTCAAGCGACAAAGGTCGCCGCTCATGTCGGCGGTCTTTTTGCGCATTGATCTTCTCTACATTCTTCAACGGCGATTCCGTCGCGCGATTGTTGGCCACCATCCAGCGGCAGAATTGCTTCATCGCTTGCAAGTAGTGGTTGCTCGTTTGAGCGCTCATCTTGGTCTCGCCCCTTCGGAGTGATGCAAGATACTGGCTCACTTTTTCAGCCTTGATGTCTGCCCATCGTTGCAACCCGCACCCGCTGATAATTCGGCGAACGCGCATTACCACGCCGCGCACGTGTTTTGCATTCCCATCTTTGGCTTTCAAGTCGGCTTCAAAGTCGCCAATGTGGTCGGTAAGCGAATTGCCAGCGGCGAATGAGCGCGATTCGATCACTCCAATCTTTACCAAACGTTTACGTATTTTGTCTGGCAGCGATTCAAGCCACCGCCCAAGTTCTTTGTCCGGCGAATCCCCATTGCATCGGCACGCCACCAGCTTTTCGATCTTGCGGCCAAACTCAGCCGATTGTTTCTTGTCCGTGTAGGCTGGCACTCGGCGCACGGTTTCGGTGTGGTCGCGAAACTCAACGTACCACTTGGCGGTTTCGCGTGTATCGCCGTTGCTCGCCTTGTACGTGTGTTTGTAAACTCGCATTCTTGGGCTCCTTGAGGGTTACCAATTTATTCGCCAGCGATCCGGCAACATTGTCAAACACCAAGAGAATGATTTTCTTCAACCATTCGCTCCCACGCATCACGGTTTGGAGCGCCGAAGGCCACCCACTTGTTTAGCGTGTCGTAGGGCCACCGGACCGAGCGCCCGAATCGGACGGGGCGCGGCAATCGACCACTTGAATGCAAAGACCAGACGTGCCTTTCGGAAACGGACAGCAGTCGGGCAACTTCGGCAGCCGTCAAAGCAATTGGTTCGTTCAGATTGCCTTTTGTTGATGTGTTCATTACCTATCCGCTGTCTTTGAGACTGGTTCATTCTACAGAAATCAAACGCGCTAGATATCAACAGCCATGCCAGAGCGGCGATTGCCTCACCCGTGAGTTCGCCGCCGTTCTAGACCGTCCATGTGGGTTCAACTGAATTATCCATTGGGTTTGCCCCATAACTGAGAAGAGGCCCCCGGAGCGTTTCCGACGGTTGATTCAACAATCAGCAAACGCGGCGAGCCTCATCCCTGAGTTGCTCGCCGCACTTGAGCGATGTGCGAAAACGCGGCGCGCTCGTAAAGAGACACGCCGCTTACGCAGCATCGGAGTTTAGCCTTTTTCACTGGCCTCCAACTTCGGTTTGAATATGAAAACGAGTTTCTGTGTAGGAAACAGCGAAGGGCTTGTCTGAATCTCGAAATCCAGACACCAGTCCTTGCAGTACTTTTCGGTCTCGGTCCTCACGGGGTCATCGAGCGAGTAAACAGGCTCGCAAGTAAAAAAGACTGGAACACTGTCGTTGAACCAAAGTGTCCCGCAACTCGCATAAGGCGGGTCTGGATACCATTCATCATACCCCACCGTGGGAATCGGCAGTCCCTGTTTTCGAGCGTGGGTTAACAGGTCATGAATACCATCCGGTACAGGACTTGCGCCGGTCTGCTCTGCATGATCAGATTGCCAGAGTTGGGTTAGTACAGAGAGCGCGCAAGCTTCCGCTTCGATGGGATCTTCTCCCGCGAGTCGGCTTATGGCGGTTAGCGCTTCTTCATACCTAGCGCCTTTGGAGAAGCCGAGAGGATGCGGGTAACGATCGACAACAATTGACATTGAAATGTCCTTTCAAAAAAGGGAAAGTGATTTGCTCACAACGGCGACGACCGGTGAGCGACAAAAGAAAGCCGGCTTTGTTCTCGTCAACCAGAGCGGTTGCTGATTACGGCTTAGTGAGTCTGGAAATTCAGCACGTTTGGATTGACCAAGTTGGAAAACGCCGACGACGCTTGGCGACCATCACGCCAAGGTCGTCAATTCAGCCTTCCGTGCCCACTCCGGCTTTGGATAAATCCCCAACCATAGATAGCTGCGTTTGGACCGGTCCACATCGTAGTCGGTGGCGACGATGTCATTGCCGTCATGCACACGTTCACCAGGCTTTTTCGCCCGGGATTTTTTGACAGTCGAAACCGTAGAACGAAGTTCTGTACCAAAATCCCTTTCATTGAGCTGGTAGTCATCCGGGTGACTTGTTTTCATCCAATTCTGATAAACTTTGTGCAGTGCGAGTGTTTGTACGCCCTTCTTCAGGTCTACTGAACAACACTCGTCAACAAACGAGAGCAGCGGCGCAGCTTCCGCTTGTAGCTGTTGCAGTTCGCCCTTCGTGGATTGTGGCAAGAAAAAGCTGCCGCCGGCCGCTTGAAGCTTTCGAAGGCCGACTAGAGCCCACAATAGGATTCCTGGATATTCAGCTTCCAGCTTGGTAGCCAATTCCCGGTCTTCCTTTCCAACGAATGATTTCGTCAGTTTTAGCGGCAACACGCGCGATTGTAGCGCCCCCGAATTGTCTGGAAGTGCTACGAAGTGGTTGGTCAACATCAGGATCCGTAGCTTCAGTCGGAGAGTCAGGTACGGCAAGTGTTTACGGTTGATTCCAATGGTGTCGCCACCAGTAATGGCTTTGATTTTCTCCACTATCTCACGAACATTGTCGTCGATCTTTCGGGCCTCGGGCACGATTGCTAAACGCTTCCCAATAGCTTGTTGAAGTCCGAACTCACTGGCGAAGTCCGACAGTTTGGGACCGCAGATTGCACGCGGTCCGCCTAGAAGATTCGTCATCACGTTGGCGATTGTGCCCTTGCCCGAGCGAGGGGGGCCGACGAGCATGAAGTACTTTTGCAAGTCATAGTCGAGCAGCAGCAGATAGCCCATGATTTGCTGGAGGCATTCGATCCAGTCGTCGTCTTGTGCAAGCGAGCCAAGAAAGGCGTGCCAAGTGTCTGGCCTCGGTGCGTTTTGTTCAAAGCTGAAAGCGGCTCTGTACTCATAGAACAGTTTTGGAGTGAGTGGCATGAAATAGTCCGCCTCATTGTCGACAAAGCGACGGACATTCAAGACGCCGTTCTTAAAGCAGAGTAGATCGTCGGCGTCCCAATCGTGACCCTCCAACCAGAAAGGCGACTGCGCTGCAATTGGAACGTCATGTTTGCAGAGACTTTGCATCGCATTGAAGGTTTCTCTGACGTGGTGCGTGACCGCTGCCTTCGCTTTGATGGTCTTGCCCTTCAAGGCACTCATTTCTTTAGCCTGCTGGTCAAAGACACGTTGGACAGTTTCACGAATCCATGGCCCTAGGTCCTTGAGATTGGTTTCTTGCCAGCCATCGTCTTTGTCGTGTCGCCATGTCTGACCGTGAAAGCAGGCGGTCGTCGGCGTTCCATCTCCCCAATTCCATCGCTTCATATGCTCCTCCGCTAACACAAGCGGATCGTCGAATTTCCGCTCGGTCTGGCTAGTCACTGATCGCGTCACCTCTTCTTCGATCAGACTATCAAACGAAATTCCAAAGCGTTCCCGGATCGTCGCCCAAGTAACGTCGCTACATTTTGAATGAAAACACTTGTAGCCAATTAGTCCGTTTCGCCAAACCAACACGGCGGGGCTGCTCCCGTCCCTGTGCTCCGGTCCTCTCGTACACTGAGCAAGTTCGATCCGTGTGAAGTCCTCTTTGGGAGTTTCCTTGAGGATTTGAACGCCCGCAGTATCTAGTGCGCGCCTAGCGACCTGCACAAGCGCTTTGTGCGTTACGTCGTCCAGCCTCCGTCCAGTTGACAAGCCGTCAAACGTTGATTCGTCGTGGCACGGCGTCGCGAACCCCTTCAGTTGCTCGCGCGATACTGTTTGCAATGCACTTGGACTGCTTATTATTTCAGCCATTCTGTGGGGACGTTCTTCCGAATTCTCGCCTTTCTGGTTCATGGTTCCGGCCAGACGGAAGATGCGAGAAGCGTTGCCCACGGTCTGATCGACGCGACCAGCTTCGTTGTCAATGTGCGCGGCAAACGACTTAAGGACGCCATTGACTAGACGTTTGCTCTCCTCGTCGTTAGGCAGATCGATCCGGAAGATCAAGTAGGCTCCGTTTCCTGAATCGACAAGCATTGGCTCAGGCCAGTCCATGGCAGCTACCATTGACTTGGCTTTCTGCGCCAACTCCAGTACAGCCTTGTGTTCCCCCTCCGTCGTTCCTTCGACTCCCTTTGGCTTTTCTGGATCGATGTCCAGCACCAGGTGTCGCCGCCGTGTGATGTCCTTGTCTTTAGTAGCCGTACCGCTAGTGAGTTGGTTTGTCGCCTCGATGCTGTCGGTTAGTTGATTGACTGTGACGTAGACACCGGTGCCGTTTTTGTTCGCAGCAATCGCCGCGCCTGCTGCGACCTGCTTGTCATTGAAGTAACCCCGAATTGGGGCACCGCCTATGTGCCTCAACACTCGCAACTCAAACGTGTCATTCGCCAGTGCATCCAGCATCTTGAAGGCTTCTAAATTGGAAGTCGCCATCGTAGCTCCCCATACTTGAAAGTAGAAATTCCGCACCACCGCCAATATCGGTGCGACTGTCAGGACTAGAAGGACTAGAACGGACCAGGTGAGCCCCGTGCAACCTGGTCGACGTAAACTGAAGTTAGAAAACGGTTTAAGATCGAAACATCACTTCGACCAAGTGGACCAGGAGAAAACTAGTAATACCAAGTAAGGAACTCTGTTCACTGCATCAATTGGCTGGTAAATATCTACTTGAGAATCCAAGTTTGGACCTGGCCCAACAGGACGGCCGGTCGGTTTTGTCATAAGCAACGGTGTACCAGTAGGTTGCAACGAAGCGAGTCGCTGTTTCCACCTGGTCCGCCGCTGGTCGACGTAGTCCAACCGTCACATGGACGGGATTAGCGTGGTGGTTACACGGCCTTTACCGCCACGCGTACCACGTCCAAGCCGTCACGGAATCCAAACCCGCACGCCATTTGCTGGGACGTCGGAGTCATGCAGCGAGTCGAGTTAGATGCGGTAAGAGATAAAGCAACTCCTACCGTTAATACAAAGCGCGAACAGACCCGTTGGCGCAGATGTTTCTCAAATTTTTCACTAAAGAGCCAGACTTTTCTCTTCGTAGCGTTCGCGGATGCGTTGAAGTCGCGTACGTACTGTGCTCTCTGGCATTCGCAGTTTGGCCGCAATCTTGGTCGGAGAATAATCGCCCAATTCAACGGCGAATAAAAC
>JAJDEH010000075.1 GCA_029259935.1 Planctomycetota bacterium | reverse complement strand
GTGCCTAGTGAGTCGTTGGCGGGATCGGTCTCTCGCCGAGTTACTGTGCGAGCGGATTGCAGGTGCCTCGTCTTGTACGGCGAGGGAGGCCATCGTACGAAAAGAGGTAAACTCCGAGGTATACTGAAGTCTGACTCGCTGTTCGTTCCCTCCCACCTTGTTCATTCCTAGTCTCGCCCCCCAAGTGCCCCATGAAGACTGCCCGCTTCTTTTCCTTGCTGTTTGTGGCCCTCCTCGTGCTGCCCGCCTTCGCCGCGGACCACCGTCTGGAACCCTTGTCCGAAGCGGCTCCCGCCGACGAACTTTCCGCAGGCATCGCGGGGCTGCTGTCTCCCACGGGCTTCAAAGTGATCCGCGGAACGAGCCGCACGGTTTGTGAAATCTGGCTCTGCAAACAGTGGTCGGTCGATGCGGGCTTTGAGCCTACCAGCGAAGTGCTGTATCCGTTCAAGCAAGGCCAATTGATTGGCGTGGCCCGCTTCGCTCGGAAAGGCGCGGACTTTCGCGATCAGGATATTGGCAAGGGCGTCTACACCTTGCGTTACGCACAACAACCGGTCGACGGCGCGCACGTCGGCACTTCACCAACGCGAGATTTTCTGCTACTGGTAAGTGCCAAGGCGGATAAGAGCGGTGAGATGCTGGATCTGGAGGCGCTGGTGGAAAAGAGCCAAGAAGCCGCCGAATCGAGTCACCCCGCGATGCTCTGTCTGCAACGAGTCGCGAAGGCCCCCAGCGAAAAGGCATCCATTCGTCACAACGAAGAACATGATTGGTGGATCTTGGCATTCACGGGAACGGCGAAAGCAGGTGCCAAGAAGAGCAAGCTTCCTGTGGAGTTGGTCGTGGTTGGCGTCTCGTCCGAACAGTAGTGATTAGAGAGCCCATGCACATTCTGACTTGGCACATCTTGATCTCGGCAACCTGCGCGTTGGCGGTTGGCGTGCCATGCCTGGCGGGCGAACCGCGGCCGAGCGACGCAGCCCAAGCGGAATCGCCATCGCCAGACCATGTGACGCGGTCGATTCGTGGCCGCGTGGTGTGGATGTACGAAGCGATTAGGCGTCATCACGGCATCAAGACGGGACCCGAAACGGCCGAGCGAGTGTTGGCGCTGGAAGCCGACGACGGCCAACTCGTGCCCATTTTGGAAGACATTCGCGGACGCTCGTTCCGGCGGGACAAGCGATTGCGCGGCATTGACGTCGAAATGTTGGTTCGCCAGCACAAGGGGTCGCCATTCGTTCAGGTCATTCAGGTATTCGCCGTCGAAGCCGATGGCAAGTACGAACTGGATTACTGGTGCGAGATCTGCGCCATCGCCATGTTCGAATTGAAGGCCTGCGACTGCTGCCAAGGCGACATTGAACTTCGCCGGCGCAAGCTCGCCAAATAGTCGCCCATCGAACCCCGGCGAGCCCTCGACATGCAGCCCGGCGAGCCCTCGACGTTAGTCGGGGGGTAGTGATGCGCCAGTTAGCAGCGGCCTTTTCAAATAGGCATGAGCCGCGTTGTTCAAGATCCCCCCCAGCCAACGCTGGAGGCTCGCCGAATTCAAGATCACGCCCCAGCTAACGCGGCAGGCTCGTCGTATTCGTGGGGCGATTTTTCTGTGGGGCCTTAGTTGTATCGCCCTTTTGAAGCCGTATAATCGGGGCGCTGAAGTAAGTTCGCCGAGCAGTATTCAGTTGCTGCTTGCCCACCTATTACTTCCAATGGAATCATTCATGTGACCCAACTTCATGAAGGGTGTAGCTTATGACGGAGTCCACAAACAGAGGGCCCAAGGGAAGCGTCAGCCGACGCGACTTTATCAAGGGGTCGGGCGCGGTTGCCGCCGCCACGGCGACGGCCCTGGCCACGCAGCAAGCGATTGCCGACGATCAAGGGCCGGATGCCGTGAAGTCCGGTCCGCAGACGATTACGCTGAAGGTCAACGGTGCCCTTAACCGCGTGACCGTCGAGCCGCGGACGACTTTGCTGGAAGTGCTGCGATACGACCTGGATCTAACCGGCGCCAAACCGGTCAGCACCAACGACGGCACCAGTGGCGCGAGCACGGTCATGGTCGACGGCAAGCCGATGGCCGCGTCGACGTTGCTGGCGATTGCCTGCGACCGCAAAGAGATTCAAACCGTCGAAGACCTGGGTGGCAACAACCCGGACGAAATTCCGCTGGCATTTGTCGAACACGACGCCCAACAGTGCGGCTTTTGCACTCCGGGATTTGTCGTCGCCGTCCGTGCATTTTTGAACAAGAACCCTCATGCGACCGAAGCCGAGATTCGTCAGGGGCTCAACGGCAACATTTGCCGCTGCGGCACCTACGCCCACATTATCCAAGCGGCATTGTCGTGTGTGAAAGGAGGCGCATAGTGGCTGTTGAATATAATTGGCCGTCTCGCTTGCAAGCCAAAACGATCGGTAAACGCGTTAGCCGCGAAGACGGACTGGCGAAAGCTACCGGCGCGGCGAAGTATTCGTACGACATCAATCCCCGAAACCAATTGATCGCTCGCGCGCTGGGCTGCCCTCACGCCCATTGCCGCATCAAGTCGATCGATACGGCTGCCGCCGAAAAGATTCCCGGCGTCGTGCATGTCGAAGTTTTCGAGCACGCCAAACCTGGCAGCGAAATCCAATGGGAAGGCGAATTGCTGGCGGTGGTCGCGGCCGAAAGCGAAGCGGCCGCCAAAGAAGGCGTCATGGCCATCCGGCTGGATGTCGAGAAGCTGGCCGTCTTTGTGCGTGAAGATGATCTGAAAGGCGCGGAAGCGGCCGGCCGCACCAAGAAGGCGGGCGGCAAGGTTCAGACCGAGAAAGAGCCGGGCGACGACGAGGATGAGGACGAGTTCGCCGATAAGGAAATCGAACGTCTGCTGAAAGCGTCGGCGCATACCGTCGAAGGCTATTACGGCATCGATACGATCACGCATTGTTGCCTGGAACCGCACGGCTCGACGTGCGAATGGCACGGCGACAAGCTGGTTGCTCATCTGTCGACGCAAAATGTGTCGGGAACCGACGAGCAGTTTGCCCGCGATTTGAAGATCACGGCCGACGATGTCGAAGTGCACTGCGACTATGTTGGCGGTGGTTTCGGCAGCAAGTTCGCTCCGGATTACTGGGGCGTGGCCGCGGCCCGGATCGCCAAGGCAACCGGCCGTCCGGTCAAGTTCATGCTTGATCGCGATCAAGAGTTGAAAAACGCCGGCAGCCGGCCTTCGGGCTACATCAATGTCCGCCTTGGCGCGGATAAGAACGGCGTGTTGACCGTGTGGGATTCGCAGCATTGGGGAACCCAGGGATTTAAGGGCGGCGGAGTCAGCCACAGCCAGATCCCTTACGTCATTCGCCCCAAGAACTATCGGCGAGTCCAAACGGGCATCGCTTGCAACGTGGTCCAAGCGCGAGCTTGGCGGGCCCCCAATCATCCGCAGGCCTGTGCCATCACGCAGACCGCCATTGATGATCTGGCCGCCAAGATGGGCAAGGACAGCTATGACGTCTTCATGGCCAATCTTGAAGCAGGCAATTTCGAGTCCCAACAAGAGGGCACCGTCTACATCGAAGAGATGAAGGTGGCCGCCGAGTTGATGGACTGGAAAGCCAAGTACCATTTGCATGGCAAAGGCAAAGCCAACGGCTCGGTGGTCGAAGGGTTGGGTTTGGCGATGCACACCTGGGGTGGCGTGGCCAACAACTCGGATTGCCGCTTGAAGATTCATCCCGACGGCGGCGTCGAGTCGTTCTGCGGATCGCAAGATCTGGGAACGGGTACCCGCACCGTGATCGCCATGGTGGTTGCCGAAACGTTCGGCCTGTCGCCTGACGACATTAACGTCAACATTGGCTCGTCGAAGTATCCCGCCAGTGGCGCTTCCGGTGGAAGCACGACGGTGGGCGGCGTCAGCGAGTCGCATCGACGCGCTTCGCAAGACGCGTTGGCGCAAATCTTCGAAAAGGTCGCTCCTGGATTAAAGAGCGCTCCCGAGGAGTTGGAAGCCGCCGGTGGCCGCATTCAGCGCAAGGCGAATCCCGATGTCAGCCTCTCCTGGAAACAGGCCTGCTCGGCGTTGGGGATGAAGCCGCTGGAAGTCTCGGCCAGCCACAAGCGTGGCAACCCAAGTTCGCTATCCAGTAGCGGCGTGGGTGGCGTGCAAATGGCGCACGTGGCCGTCGACCGCGAGACGGGCGTCATCAAGATGAAGAAATTCGTCGCCGTGCAAGATCAGGGATTGGTGATCAATCCCAAGACTTGCGAAAGCCAGATCTATGGCGCGGTGATTATGGGAATCGCGTCCGCCTTGTTCGAGTCGCGGATTACCGACCCGAAAAGCGGCAAGTTCATCAATGCCGAGATGGGCGAGTACAAGCTGGCTCGGCTCGGCGACATCGGCGAGATCGTGGTTCACCTGTACGAGTCCGACGATCAACGTGCCCGCGGCGTCATCGGCAACGGTGAGCCTCCGGTTATCAGCCCCAATGCGGCGATCTCCAACGCGGTCTGCAACGCCTTGGGTGTGCGGGTTCCGGTGATCCCGATGACTCCAAAACGAGTTTTGAAAGCTCTGGAAGGGAAGGCCTAACCATGAAAAACTTTGCTTACGCAGCTCCCCGGACCGAGGCCGAAGTGGCCGGCCTCCTGTCGGCCGAGCCCGGCAAGGTCGAGATCTTGGCCGGCGGCACGGACGTGATGGCTTTGCTGAAAAAGATGGTCGTCCAGCCCGATCTGGTCGTCAACATCATGGAAGTTCCATCGATGCAGTCGATCGATCCGTTGAATGATGGTGGCGTGTCGATTGGCGCGGCCGTCACGTTGGACGAAGTGCTGGCCAGCAAGTACATGGCCGATTATCGCGCGGTCACCGATGCGATTCTGGGCATCAACAGCATGCAACTTCAATCGCAAGGGACAATCGGTGGAGAAATCTGCCAACGTGCCCGCTGTTGGTACTTCCGCAACGGCCAAGGCCTGCTGGCCGAAGACGGCCAAGCCGCCGCCGAAGGCGACAACCGCTTTCACGCCATCCTGGGCAACAGCGGTCCGGCAAAATTTGTCAGCGGTTCGCGAATCGCCCCGGCTTTGATCGCTCTGAATGCCGCGGTTCGAATCGTTGGCCCGGGTGAAGAAGAAGAGCAATTGTTGCCAGTAGTCGACTTCTTTCGCACGCCGCGCCATGAAGCCCAGCGGGAAACCGTACTCGAGCCGAACCAGTTCATTTCGCACATCGTGCTGCCGCCGGCAACGCGGCAAAGTGCGACCTATGAAGTGCGATCCGGCGAAGGCCCTGACTATCCGCTCGCCAGTGCCGCCGCATCGTTGAAGGTGGAAGGCGGCATCGTTCGCCAGGCGTCGATCGTCATGGGCCAAGTCGCTCCGCAACCGTGGATCAGCGACGAAGCGGCCCACGCGATTCAAGGCTTGCCCGTTGACTCGGCGGTAGCCGAAGCGGCGGGAGCGGCCGCAGTCGCCGGTGCGACTCCGCTTTCGGAAAACGAGTATAAGGTTCAACTAGCCAAAGTGGCCGTGAAGCGAGCAATCTTGCTGGCCGCCGGTCTCGAAACGGGAGGGTTTTAGGCATGGCATTTGAAAAGAGTTTCAACGAGGAACTGCCGATCACATCGCCGCCCTGCATTCATCTGCGCAGCAAGGCCATGTATGTCACCGGCGAGCATCGCGACCCTAGCCATCCCGACGAGGAAGGCAGCCATCACTGCTGGTGCAACCTGACTCAGCATGTGCGCGGTCCCGATCAAGGTGACGTCGATCGGCCCGGTTGCGTGGAAGGCCGGGAGTGTTTTTGCGAGACGCATTAACACCGGCGAGCGGGGAGCGTCATCTCGGCGAACGGGAAGCGTTAGCTTCCCGGTAGGTAACAACCCGGACACCTACAAACCGCGTCCGAATCGCATTACAAAAGTCACCCTTGCGTCCAACCACTTTATTGGGCGCGAGGGTTTTTTATTCAAATCAACTTTCATTCAACCGATGTCGCCTTTCACTCCACGAAAGTGGTGTCGGCCTTGCTCTCGCTTCTTTCGCGGAGCGAAAGGCGGCCCAGAAAGCAGGTAAAGACAATGGGTGCTTTAGAAGGTAAGGTCGCCATACTGACCGGAGCGGGAACCGGGATCGGCCGTGAGGCGGCCAAGATGTTCGCCGCCGAAGGCGCGAAGCTGGTCGTGGTCGGCCGCCGCGCCGAACCGCTCAACACCTTGGTCGACGAAATCAAGGTGGCTGGCGGCGAGGCGGTTGCCAAGCCAACTGATTTGGGCGATGGCGACGCGGCCGCGGCGGTGGCCGATTTCACGCGGCAAACCTATGGCCGCATCGACATCCTGGTCAACAACGCGGGGCATTCGTCCAAGGTGCGTTCGATTCGCTATGTCCAGCCCGACGAATGGGACGCGGTCTTCAAAATCAACATCGACGCCGTTTATCGGCTGACGCAGGCTTGTCTGCCCGACATGATCGGGCGCGGCGAAGGCACCGTTATCACCACTTCGTCCATGGCCGCGCTAACACCCGGAGTACTCGGCGGCGCGCCGTATTCAGCCGCCAAAGCGGCGTCGTTGAATCTAATGCGCGGCATTAACAGCGAATTGCGAGGAACAGGCGTGCGGGCCACGACGATCATTCCCGGCGAGGTCGACACACCGATTCTGGAAGGCCGGCCGTCGCCGCCTGCCCAAGAGGCTCGCAAACTGATGATGCAACCCGAAGACGTCGCCAGCGCGATCCTTCTCTGCGCGACCATGCCGGCCCGCACCCGAGTGGAAGAGATGATTCTAACGCCTACGATGCCTCGCGATATGTCGGCCGAACTTGAAGTCGCGCGCACCGCGGGTTCTGAAAACGTTTAGCGAGGCAGTGCCTCAGACCATGCGAGCTATCGCTCGGACTCAATGACTCGCTGCCGCTGGTCGCCGGACGATTGAGATTGCACACGTTCCACGACATGGTGGAATTGGTTACTCGCCTCCCAGAAGGAGGGGCGGGCGGGCCGGTTCGGCAAACTCGCCATAATCCTCGCATCCCGGCTTGGTAAATCCGGCTCATCAGTGCTGCTGTCGCGTCTCACGCGGCTGCTTGCAGTCCACGAAAGTGGTACGTTTTCCAAAAATTCAGAATTCGAGGCTCGTTCGTCGAAACCTTGACGCCCTGTCAGGTGTTAAAACCAACAGAGTAATCGGATTCCCGTCTCGTTCCCGTGCGTTCGCCAAAGAGGACAGCTATGAATCGTGCCGCAACTCTCACTTCGGCCTTGGCATTCACCATCGTGGCGGTTGTGTTACCACGCGGTCAATCGGGGGGGGCCTATGCGGAGGATTCACCGCAAGGCGTTGCCAATCACGTCGATCACCTCCTGGCTCAAGAGATTTTTGGCGAACAATCGTCTGGCATGATAGCACCCCAGATCGATGACGAGACTTTTATCCGTCGCGCTTATCTAGATACGGTGGGGGAAGTGCCCACGGTTGAGGACATTCTATCTTTCTCGCTCGACGACAACGGGAACAAGCGGGCGAAGTTAGTCGACGTTTTGCTTGCCGACGAGGATTATGGAAAAAATTGGGCGCGTTACTGGCGCGATGTGGTTTTTTATCGTCGTACGGAAGATCGCGCGCTGATCGCCGCCCGCTCGATGGAAACTTACATGACCGGCCGCCTCAATAAGAACATGTCGTGGGATGACGTGGCGGCTTCGTTTATCACGGCGGAAGGCGATATCCGAGAGGTCGGGGCGACAGCCCTGTTTGCAGCTCAGGCCGGGCGTCCCGAGGAGTCCGTCGCTGAATTATCACGCATCTTCATGGGAATTCAAATTCAATGTGCCCAATGTCACGACCATCCGACCGATCGGTGGAAGCGCGAACAGTTTCATCAGTTGGCGGCTTTCCTTCCGCGAGTCGCCATGCGGCCCAATCGTGACAAGGATCAGAGATCATTCGTCGTCAGCGGTCAGGATCAGTTTGGCCGCTTCCGCCGGCAGAACGCCAACAACCGTTACGCGGGAACGGCCGAGCATCGGATGACCGATCTGGCCAAGCCGGAAGAACAAGGGAAGGTGATGAAGCCCGTGTTTTTTGTTACCGGCCAAGACTTGTCGATCGGCGCGACCGATGCCCAGCGGCGTAACTCGTTGTCGGACTGGATTACTTCGCGCGAAAATCCCTGGTTTGCCAAAGCGTTTGTGAACCGCATGTGGTCGGAACTCGTGGGTGAAGGATTTTACGAACCAGTCGACGACATGGGTCCCGATCGAATTCCCACTGCCCCGAAGACATTGGATTTCTTGGCCAGCCAGTTCATCGACAACGAGTACGATGTGAAATGGCTCTTCCGAACAGTGATGGCAACCGAGGCGTACCAGCGCGAGAGCCGGACCCGCCGCAACCATGAAGAGACACCCTTCTTGGCCAATTGCAACCAGCGGCTGCGCGGGGATCAGCTCTATAGTTCGCTGGTCGCGGCGCTCGACCTGCCGGATTACGCACCGCGCGGAGGCGGTCGCGGCTATGCGGGCGGCGGCGGCCCACGCCGGGCGATGAACCTGCAATTCGGATACGATCCCAGCGAGCCCCGCGAAGAAATCTCGATGTCGATTCCGCAAGCCCTATTCATCATGAATTCGCCACAGATCAACCAAGCGATCAGCGCCACGCCGCGCACGTCGCTGGGCAAGCTTCTGAAAGAGATCGACAGCAACGAAGATTTGGTTGTTGAGCTGTACTTGAAAGTGCTGTCGCGTGAACCCCGCAAGAAGGAAATTCAGACCTGCTTGAACTACGTCCGCAAAGTGGGCGACCGAAACGAAGCCTTCGAAGACGTGCTGTGGACGCTGGTCAATTCGACCGAGTTCTTGCACCGCAAATAGGATCGTCTGCAAAGTAACTCGACGTGTCGGCGAGACGCGAAAAAAAGCAGCTTGCGACCGCCTACTACCAAAAGTCAAAAACTTTAGTTGAAGGATAGATACCATGACCGCTCGCTTGCATCGCCAGATAGACGTCGCCGTCAGCCGGCGGGGCCGAGTCCGTCGCCGCGACTTTTTGAAAGCTGTCTCGCTGGGCGCAACCGCGGGCGCGCTATCCTGGAACGATGTCATGGCATTGCGGGCCGACGATCTGCGCAAGCGTGGCAAGGCTTGTATTCTGCTGTGGATGCAAGGCGGGCCGAGCCAACTTGAAACCTTCGATCCCAAGCCAGACCATGCCAACGGCGGTGAAACCAAGGATATCGCCACATCCGTCGCGGGAATCCGGATCGCCGACAAACTGCCAAACCTAGCCCGGCGGATGGACGAATTGTGCCTGATTCGCTCCATGTCCAGTACCGAGGGCAGCCACCCTCGCGGCACGTACCTGATGCATACGGGGTACATTCCGACCGCCAGCATCAAGTATCCCTCCATGGGCGCGAATGTGGCTCATCAATTAGGAGACATCGAATCCGCGCTGCCCAGTTTCGTCCGGATCGGCAATCGATTTCGCGGCGGTGGTGGAGCGGGCTTCTTAGGCGTCAACTACGATCCATTTACGGTAGCC